>JANXSP010000111.1 GCA_025356575.1 Novosphingobium sp. | reverse complement strand
CGGGCTCACTTATCAAGTGGCACAGCTTGAAAAGCGGGGACTTTTGCGCAGGGCCCGTTCGCGGGGCGACGATCGCGTGGTCGTCGTTTGCATCACAGCGGCAGCTCAAAGGCTGATCGAGAAGCTCGTTCCCGCGCACATCGCGCTGGTTCGGAAAGCCCTTTCCGGCATCTCGGGCCGAGCCGACCTCGAGACGCTCGCCCGCTTACTTGGAGAAATTAGCAAGGTGGTTTCAGGATGCGCCGCCAGTCTTGGATAACTGCGTTTCGATCGGGAGCCTCGATTGGCCCGCACCGCGCGCGGACTGCATCGGCAACTTCGCTACCAACTTTTCAGCGATCCACCTGCCGCCCCCGATTGAAAAAATCACGTCACCTAATTCCATGCGCGAAGAAATTTCAACGAGCCTGGCTGCAGACCCGCCCGCGTGTTCAACCGATTTAAGGCACTGTTTTTGACCCTCCCGTTCGGGACAAAACATCTTAGCGAATGCGGGTTGCTTGAGTATGTAGCGACCGATGCGGGCGAAGTCTGCCGAGACCACCATTTGTTTTATGGCTGGGCTTATGGTTTCATTGAATTCGACAAGAATATCCGTTTCTATACAATTTACACTGGCTCCCTAACGCTCCGCCAGCCGCTTGAGCGCGCGCAGGTCGCGCATGATCAGCTTTATGTCGCCAGCAAAATCCTCGTCGGTCATGCCCGGCTGGCGGAACAGCGTAAGGATAACCTCCGCGCCATCGCCATTGGCTACGACCCGCAGCGGCACCGCGATCACGCTGCCGTCGCCCGGCTCGACCCAGTGGTCCATCACTCCGTGTTCGTTGTGCGGGGTGAAGCGGATAACGAACGCGCCATCGTCGCCATCGGCAAGCCAGTGGTCGCCGTTTTCGCGCAAATCGGATTCGGCGAGGCCGGCGGCCCAGCGGGGAAAGAACGCCGGGTGCCAGACGCGTTCGTAGAGGCTGCGCCACTCGTGCGCGATCGAAACACTGAAGCTGCGCGCGGGAAGCATCATTGCGCTGCTGCGGATCGGGCGGTTTCGCGCGCGACCTCGCGCTCACCGATATCGCGGCGGCAGAACAGCCCCGGCGCGTCGATCCGGCCAAGCGCCGTGTAGGCCGCCGCCTGGGCTGCGCGGACATCGCCGCCGCGCGCGGTCACGCCGAGGACGCGCCCGCCGCTGGAAACCAGCGCGCCTTGCGCCAGAGCGGTCCCGGCGTGGAAGACTTTGGCGCCGTCCGCCTCCGCTGCCGCAATCCCGGCGATCGGCATGCCCGATGCGGGGGCTCCGGGATAACCCGCCGCGGCCATCACCACGGTCAGCGCCGCATCGGGCGAAAACCGCGGCGGTTCGGCGCTGGCCAGGCGGTTTCCGGCGCAGGCGTCGAGCAGCTCGACCAGGTCGCTTTCCAGCCGCAGCATCAGCACCTGGCATTCGGGATCGCCGAAGCGGGCGTTGTATTCGATCAGCTTGGGGCCCTCGCGGGTCAGGATCAGCCCGGCGTAAATCACGCCAGAATAGGGCATTCCGGCATCCTTCATCGCGCGCACCGTCGGGGCCACGATCCGCGCAATCGCCTCGCCCTCAAGCTCAGGGGTGAACACCCGCGCCGGGCTGTAGGCGCCCATCCCGCCCGTGTTGGGCCCGGTGTCGCCATCGCCGACGCGCTTGTGATCCTGCGCCGATCCGAACGGGACAATCGTGCTGCCGTCGGTGAGCGCGAAAAAGCTGACTTCCTCACCCTCGAGGAATTCCTCGATGACGACCTCGGCGCTAGCGGTTCCGAACTGCCCGGCGAACATCTCGGCCAGCGCGGCCTCGGCTTCGGCGCGGGTGGCGGCGATCACCACGCCCTTGCCCGCGGCGAGCCCATCGGCCTTGATCACCACGGGCAACCCGAAGCTGCCCAGCGCGGCCTGCGCGGCGCCGAGCGAACCCGCGCGCGCATAGGCCGCGGTCGGGATTTCGGCGCGCGCACACAAATCCTTGGTGAAGCCTTTGGACCCTTCGAGCTGCGCTGCCGCGCGGCTCGGGCCGAACACCGCAAACCCGGCGGCGCGCAGACTGTCCGCCAGCCCGTCGACCAGCGGCGCTTCGGGGCCGATCACGATCAGGCCGATGCGCTGGACCTCGCAGAACGCGGTGACCGCGCCGTGATCCGTCAGATCGAGCGCGGCAAGCGTGGCGTGATCCGCAATTCCCGGGTTGCCCGGCGCGGCGTAGAGCGTATCGCAGCGCGGCGATTGCGCCAGCTTCCACGCCAGCGCATGTTCGCGTCCGCCCGATCCCAGCAGCAGGATGTTCATGCCCGACGTTTCGCCTTTCGATGATGCCATGAACGGCGCGGCGGAACCGGGGCTCGTAGCGAAAGCGGTGCCCGGCGACAATTCCGAGCCGATCTCGATCACCGAGATTTCCGCGCGGCTCAAGCGGACGGTCGAGGACGGCTTCGGCCACGTACGCCTGCGCGGAGAGCTTTCGGGGGTCAAGCGCGCCGCCTCCGGCCATCTCTATTGCTGCCTGAAGGACGAAGGCGCGCGGATCGACGGGGTGATGTGGCGCGGCGCGGCGCAGCGCCTGGCGTTCCTCGCCGAAGACGGGATCGAGGTCGTCGCTTCGGGCAAGCTGACGACATATCCCGGGCGCTCGAACTACCAGATCGTGATCGATCGGATGGAGATCGCGGGCGAAGGCGCCCTGCTCGCGCTGCTCGAAAAGACCAAGGCCCGGCTTGCTGCCGAAGGCCTGTTCGATCCCGCCCGCAAACGCGCGCTGCCCTATCTGCCCGCGGTCATCGGCGTGGTCACTTCGCCGACCGGGGCAGTGATCCGCGATATCCTCCATCGCCTGTCCGACCGGTTCCCGGTGCGGGTCCTGGTGTGGCCGGTCAATGTCCAGGGGCAGGGTGCGGCCGATCAGATTGCCGCGGCGGTCGAAGGTTTTTCGCACATGCCGGGCACCGCCGACCTGCCGCGCCCCGATCTGGTCATCGTCGCGCGCGGCGGCGGGTCGATCGAGGACTTGTGGGCGTTCAATGAAGAAGTCGTCGTCCGCGCGATCGCCGCCTGCCCGATCCCGCTGATCAGCGCGGTCGGGCACGAGACCGACACCACGCTGGCCGATTTCGCGGCGGATTTGCGCGCACCGACTCCGACCGCGGCGGCCGAACTCGCGGTGCCGGTGCGCGCCGAACTGAGCGTTCTCCTCGCCGATCTGGGCCTGCGCCAGCGCAAATGCGTGAGCCGCCCGGTGACGCTGGGGCGCGAGCGGCTGGCGGTGCGGGCGCAGCGTCTGCCGACCGTCCAGGCGCTGCTGGCCGCCCCCATCCAAAGGCTTGACGATCTTGCCGAGCGCGCGCGGCGCGGGCTTGGCGAAGGCATCGCGATTGCCCGGACCCGGCTCCAGCGCGATGCCGGGCGGCTCTCGGCGCCGCTGCTGCGCGCGCGCGCCGAGCGGGCGGGTGAACGGCTCGCAGCGCTGCGCCTGAGCCCGGCGCTGCTGGCGCGCGAGATTGCGGGCGCGCGCGAACGGCTCGAAGCGCAAAGCCGAATGCTCGACCAGCTTGGCCCGGCAAGCGTGCTCAAGCGCGGCTATGCCATCGTCCGCGGTGGCGCAGGCCAGACGATCACGACCGCAGAAAGCGCGCGTACCGAGCCGTGCCTATCCATCCAGTTCGCCGATGCCAGTCTTGAAGTCTCGACCGGCACGGTCCCGGCGCCTCGCACAGCACGCCTGCCGGCCCGCACCGGTCGCCCGGCGCCCGCACAGGGCAAATTGCTTTAGGCACCGCGCTCGGCTAAACCCGGACCCATGCTGATGTCATCGACCGAAGGCGCCGCGACGCTCTATTACCAGCCCAACGGGTTCCGCGTGATCCGCCCCGGCTCGTTCGTCGTATGTGCGGTCAGCGGGGCGTCGGTCCCGCTCGATACCTTGCGCTATTGGAGTGTGACCCGGCAGGAGCCCTACGCCAGCGCCGAGATCGCCACGCGCCGCGCACTCGACG
>JANXSP010000104.1 GCA_025356575.1 Novosphingobium sp. | reverse complement strand
CCGCACAAACTCTTGACTCCGCGGTGGGTTGGCGCAGGATGGGTCGCGATTAGCAACGCATCGTCCGAATGCGTCTGGAGGATGTTCCGATGGCCACCCAAGCGATAACCGAAGCCAAGCCCCTGCCGCAGCCGATCCCGTTCGGCGAGACGGTCGACTATCGCACATCGCCCTCGGCGACCGATGTCCTCGACGCGTGGTTCGCGGCCAATCCGCAGGCCAAGCCGGTCCATACCGAAGCGTGGGACGTCAGCCGTTCGGACATCTATGCCGAGGACCGCTGGCAGCCGATCTTTGCCGAAATGCGCGCGCAGGCGCCGGTCAACAAGGTCACCGGCACGCCGTTCGGCGACTATTGGAACGTGACCACGATCAAGGCGATCCAGCACGTCGAATCGCTGCCCGAACTGTATTCCTCGTCGTGGGAGCACGGCGGGATCACGATTGCCGAGCGCCGCGAGGACCAGGGCGACGAGCTCCAGTTGCCGATGTTCATCGCGATGGACCGGCCCCAGCACACCGGCCAGCGCCGCACCGTCGCGCCGGCGTTCACACCCGCCGAAATGGAGCGGATGAGCACTGAAATCCGCGCGCGGACCGGTGAAGTGCTCGATAGCCTGCCGTACGGCGAGACGTTCGACTGGGTCGACAAGGTCTCGATCGAGCTGACCACCGGGATGCTCTCGCTGCTGTTCGGATTCCCGTGGAAGGACCGCCGCCTGCTGACCTACTGGTCCGACTGGGCCGGCGATGTCGAGCTGGGGCTGGCCCCCGAACTGATCGACCAGCGGCTCGAGATTCTTCACGAGATGGCGCACTATTTCCAGCGCCTGTGGGTCGAGCGGATGAACGCCGAGCCGACCCCCGACCTGATCTCGATGATGATCCATTCCGAAGCGATGTCATCGATGAGCCCGCAGGAATTTATGGGCAACCTGATCCTGCTGATCGTCGGCGGCAATGACACCACGCGCAATACGATGTCGGGCATCGTCCACGCGCTCGACAGCTTTCCCGAGCAGCGCGCGATCTTCGAGAGCGACCCTTCGGTGATCCCCAATGCGGTGCAGGAATGCATCCGCTTCGTCACCCCGCTGGCGCACATGCGGCGCACCGCGCTCGAGGATGCGGACCTGTTCGGCAACGCGGTCAAGAAGGGCGACAAGATCGTGCTGTGGTACTTGTCCGCCAACCGCGACGAGAGCGTGTTCGCCAACGCCGACGCGATCGACCTGCGCCGCGACAACGCGCGCCGGAACGTCGCTTTCGGCTATGGCATCCACCGCTGTGTCGGCGCCCGCCTGGCCGAGCTGCAACTGCGTATCCTGCTCGAGGAGATCCATGCCCGGCGCATGCGGATCAAGGTGACCGGCGCGGTCGAGCGGGTCCGCGCCAACTTCGTCCACGGCTTCCGCAAGCTCGAAGTCCAGCTCGAGAAGTTTTGATGCATCCCGCGGCGATCGACGAACGTAGCTTGCCCATGACCGATCCCCTGTTTGGCCGCCGCCGTTTCCTCACCCTGCTCGGGGCCAGCGCGGCGGTGCCCGTGCTTGCCGCGTGCGGCGCGACCAGCGCCAATGCCAAGGCTTATCCGGTGGCGTTCACCCGCGCCCAGTGGCGCGCGCGGCTGAACCCGGCGGCATTCCATATTCTGCGCGAGGCGGGGACCGAAGTTCCCGGAAGTTCGCCGCTGCTGGGTGAGCATCGCCGCGGCACGTTCGTTTGCGCGGCCGATGGCAATGCGTGCTTTTCGTCGACCACCAAGTTCGACAGCGGGACCGGCTGGCCGAGTTTCTGGGCGCCGCTGCCGCGCGGGGTCGCGACCTCGACCGACTGGTCGGCGGGAATGCCGCGCACCGAAGTCCACTGCACGCGCTGCGGCGGGCACCTCGGCCATGTCTTCGACGATGGCCCGCGGCCCACGGGCAAGCGTTATTGCATGAACGGCGCCGCGTTGGCGTTCCGCCCCGGCTGAGCCGAGCGGACGGCGATCAGCCGACGACTTCCCACAGCTTGAGGTTCGTCGCCGAGGCGCCAAGCGGAACCCGGCGCAACCAGCCCGGCGGGCGATCGCGGAGCAGGTCCGCGGCCAGTCCGTGGCGCGCATCGTAGGCATAGTTGTGGAGCTCGACGAGATCGTCGCAGCTCACCACATATTTCGCACCGCGGCGCGCGACGATCGCGCGGGCCGCCTCGGGCGTGGCGAGATACCCCGCGATAACATCGTTCATCGCCAGGTTGGCGCGGTGGTGGCCGGTGGCGACGACGCTGTGGTGCGTACCCAACAGCAAGCTCGGTCCGATATCGAGCGGCGCGAAGATCGTCGCCGTGGGCAATCGCGCCAGCGCGGGGAGCGAGCCCGGCATGCCGCAAGCCTCGACGCTGGTTTCGGCGAGCTTGACCCGGGAAATGCCCAGCGCCTGCGACGAGCTTGGCCCGGCATGGTTGTGCCCGGCGTTGAGCGCGTTGGCGGCGTGGGCCAGCGGCAGCATTGGCACGCCAGGAACCAGCGCGAACACGATCGCCCCGAGCGTGCGCAGGCGCGCGCCTTTACGCCGGATTTCGCTGCCGCCGATCTGGTGGATCCAGACGCGCACCTGCCAGCCGAGCGGGACTGTCGCCAGCGCGCCGGCGACCCCGGCAAAGCGGGCGACCATCGCGGTGATCAGCAAGGCGCCGCCCAGCAACAGCGCATATTCGAACCAGAACCCGCGAACCCAGTCCTGCGCCTCGCGGTGGAGGCGGATCGCCGCCCACAGCCCGAACAAGGGCGGCAGCGCCATCTGGACCGCGGTGGCGAAAAGCTGCTGGGTCAGCGGCATTCCCTCGGTGACGTTGGCGTACCAGTACGTGCGTACCAGCGGCTCGAGATGCGCGAACGGCCCTTGCGTGCATTGCGGCGCAAGCAGGAGGAAGCCCGCCCCCGCCAGTACCGCCACGCCGCCCAGGCCCAGGACCACGGCGGTCCGCGGGAGCGGCTCGAACCGCGCGACGAGCGCGCTGCCGAACCCGGCAATCGCGAACGCGGCGATATACGCGGGCGAGGCGCTGTCGCAGTGATTGATGAGATCGGTCGTGCCGTGGGTCAGGATGAACAGCGCGGCCCCGGTCGCGGCGGTGCCCTGAAGCATCGCGACAAGCGCCCAGCGCGCGTTCCGGTCACGCAGCCAGCGCAGCGCGAGGACACCGCCAAACAGCGCCGTGAACGGCAGCAGTTCGATGCTGATCGCCATCCCGAACGCCAGCGCCGCCCCGATCAGCGCGCCGCCGACGCGGGTGTCGCGCACGAACAGCGCGTTGACCGCGGCGAGGACCGCGACGATCTGCCAAGCGTGGTGATCGATTCGCATCGGCTGGAATTGCAGCGTCGTGGCGATCGCCAGCGACCATAACAGGCAGGTTACCACCGCGACCTGTTCGCCCATGATCCGCCAGGCGATCCGCGCGGTCAGCGCCATCGCGACCGCCAGCGTGAACAGCGGAACGACCACCGAGGCGGCGCGCATCGCGCCGAGCGTGCCGAGGAGCGGGCGGGTGACGAAGATCACCAGCGCGATCGGGAGATCGACCAGCCGCGACCAGTGCATCAGCACGCCGCCGCCGGCGGGATCGATGCGGTATTGATGGATGTCGGACCAGCTCTGCCCGCCGAGCCAGTCGATAACCTCGAGCATCCGCAGGCTGTCGTCCGGATCGGAGTAATGCATCGCCGCGATGTTCTGGAAATCGCTGAGCACGAAGATCGTCGCGACGATCAGCCAGCATAGCGCGACCCGGCCCCAGACCCCGGCCGGGGCGAACCCGCGGCGGCGCTCTACGGCCATCGAGATCATGCAGCGCCTGCGCGGAACACGATCTTTTCGCGCAGCACCCAGGTTGCGGCGAAGCTTGCCCCCACTGCGACCAACTTGGCCAGCCGCGGATCGATTGCGAGGCTCGAGGCCGCGGCGACGATCCCCGTGGTCAGCGCCAGGCCGACCAGCGCCGAGCCGGCGAACATCGCCTTCTGGCGGGTCCGCTCGGGACCCCGCGCGGCGACGCTCGCGGCAAAGACGGCCCGGCTCGACAGCAGCCAATGCGCTACGATTCCCAGCGCATAGGCCGCAGCCGAGGCCGGGGCGGCAGCGATTCCCAGCGAAAGAAATGCCAGGAAGCTGCCGAAGTCGACCGCCAGCGCCCCCACGCTGGCGGCCAGGTAACGGATGAGTGTCAGATTGGCGAGGCGTGCCAGGCGCTGCATCGGATAATCCCCCCTCGGCCCGGCTTAGGCAGCGCGCCGCGAGCCATCGGCGACCCGCGCCGGGACTTCGCGAACCGATGCCAGCGCCGCGGCCTGGTCCTCGCTCGGAGCGAGCTTGGTGGCGGGCAGGACCTTCTCGGCGCCTTCATCACCGGCTTCGTGATATTCGGCATCCTCGTTGACCGCCCAGATATCGTAGACGCGGGCTTCGGCGATGATGTTCTCGACCGTGAGCATCGCGGTCATCATCGCGTGGTCCTGGTTGTTGTAGCGGTGCATGCCGTTGCGCCCGACAAGGTGCAGCGTGGGATGCGCGGTTTCGACTTCCTGGCGCATCGCTTCGACATTGGCGGCATACGTCTCGTCATAGACCGGGTAGGCCTTTTCCTGCCGCACGACCACGCCGCCGATCACCTGCTCGGCCGAAACCAGCCCGAGGATCGCCATTTCGCGGGTGGCGAGCGCGATCAGATCGTCGTCGCTCGCGGCCCACAAGCCGTCGCCTTCGAAGCAGAAGTATTCGAGCCCGACGCAGGCGACGCCTTCCTCGGGGACCATTTCGGGCGACCACGAACGGAAGTTCTGGATGCGCCCGACCTGGACCTTGCTGTCATGGATATAGATCCAGTTGTCGGGAAACAGGTCCTCGCTGCGGATCTTGAGCGCGACGGTGAGAAAGTCGCGGTACCGGAGCTGCGAGGCGTTGAGCGTGGTCGCTGGCAGCGGATGGAGCCGCGCGGCCAGTTCGCGCATCGGCGCCGAGCTGATCGCATGACGCGCCTCGATCACGACATCGCCGTCGCCGCCCGTGGCGTGGAGCCGCCAGCCGCCTTCGCCATCGGCGGCGAGCTGGCGCAGCGCGTGGTTCATCAGCACTTCGCCCTTGCCCGTGGCGACGATCTTGTCGCGCGCGGCATCCCACATCATGCCCGGTCCGAGCCGCGGATAGCGGAAGGTCTCGAGCAGCGTCTTGGTCGCCATCCCGTCATTGGGGCGCTTGTTGAGCCCGAGGCTGCGCTTGAGCCCGTCGATCACCGCGGCACCGAGCGAAAGCCCCTTGATCCGCTGGGCGGCCCAATCGGCACTCATCTCGTCGCAGGGCATGCCCCAGACCTTTTCGGTGTAGGTCTTGAAGAAAATCGAATAAAGCTTCTTGCCGAACTGATTGATCGTCCAGTCCTCGAAGCTTTTGACGTTCTTGTTGGGGAACGCCTTGGCCTTGGCGAAGCTGACCATGCACAGCGTCGAGCGCACGATCCCCAGGTTCCACAGCGCTTCGAACGCGCGCAGCGGATAGCTGTAGAACTTGCCCTCGTAATAGATGCGGCTCATCCGCGGACGCTGGATGAAGTCGTCGGGCAGGATCTCGTTCCACAAGTCGACGACCGCGGCGCTCTTGGAAAAGAACCGGTGTCCGCCGATATCGAAGCGATAACCTTCGTGTTCGACCGTGCGGCTGATCCCGCCGACATAAACCGGGTCCTTCTCGATGATCGCCACCGTCAGCCCCCGTTTGGTCAGCAGATAGCCGGCGGTAAGTCCGGCAGGACCGGCCCCGACAATCGCGACATCGACTTTGCGGACGGTCTTTCCGTTCGCGGCA
>JANXSP010000097.1 GCA_025356575.1 Novosphingobium sp. | reverse complement strand
CCGGCTTCGTAATTGGTCACCGATTCGGGATTGTACGGAACCGTCGCGGCGAACGCGTTGGGCGCGTCGTTCTGGAAGCCCCCGCCTTTGAACCCAGTTGAATACGTCGCGTAGGCGAGGATCTCGTCGACCGGCTTGAATGTCAGCGTCGCCTGCGTCGTCACGCGCTGCCACGTCGCGCCATAGGGCGTGGTGAAGCTGTCGGTGCCCACGGGCAGCGCCAGCGGGGTCAGCGCCTTGGTGTCGGTCGGCACGAAGCGGTCGCCACGCGCGATGACGAAGCCCGCCTGATTGCCGCGCTTGCTGTCGTGGGTGTAGCGGATGCCGGCCTCAAGCTTGAGCGTCGGGGTGATCTTGAAGCCGACCTGGCCGAACACAGCCTTGTCTTCGTTGATCCCGGTATCGTCCCAGTGCGATTCGCCTGACAGCGTCGCCAGTGCCCCAGGGGGAAGCGCGCCCGATATACCGGGCACGCCGGGAGGGCCCGGCTGGTACTGGGTCTCGCCCCAGAAGCGGTTGACCTGATGGACCTTGAGCCGGAGATAATATGCGCCGACCAGCCATTCGAAGCGGTCGGCCGGGTTGGTCGAGGCGAGCCGCAGTTCCTGCGAGAACTGGTGCGCATCCTCGATGAAGTTGACCGGCTCGGCGAATAGCAGCGTCGAGGTCAGATTGTAGGGATTGCTCGGGGCGAACCCCGATTGGTCGTAGAGCGTGTAGGCCTTGCCTTCGCGCAGTCCGGTGATGCTCGAGAGGCGAACATCGGGCAGCAAGTCCTTCTCGAGCCGGAGGATCGCGTTGAGCGACTTGTGCGTCACGCTTTGCGGGCTGGCGATCGCGTCGCCCGCGAACGTCGGCCACGACGGCAGGCTCTCGCGCACGCTCAGCGGGCGGCCGAGGACGGCTTCGAGCTTGGTCCGCACGGTCGACCACGGGCGCACCCCGGCAAGCGCGGGGATACCGACGCGGTTGATCCCGTCACCATGATCGCGCGCCGCGTCGACGATGAAGTGCGCGGTGAAATCGGAGTCTGGCGCTTTGTAGACCAGCTGTACGCGGCCCTGAACCGAGTCGAGATACTCAAGATCGGTATTGTGGAGGATGTCGCGGGCATAGCCGCTGTGGTTGATCGTCTGGAACGAAACGCGCCCCGCCAGTCCTTCGCCGAGCCCGCCGTTGAGATAGCCGCTGGTCTGGACTTCGTTGTAGTTTCCATAACTTGCAGTAAAGTGCCCGGAGGGTGTTTCGGTCGCCGGAGCAGAGATCACGTTGATCGCCCCGCCGGCGACGTTCTTGCCCAGCAGCACGCCTTGCGGCCCGCGCAGGATCTCGATCCTGGCAACGTCGTAGAACGCAGAATTGAGATTGCCCGAACGCCCGACATAGACATCGTCGACGAACGTCGAGACCGACTGATCGGCGGTCGGCGAGCTTAGCCGGGTGTTGACGACGCCGCGGATATTTATCTCGTTCGACTGCGGAGAGTTGGCGGTGAACGAGATGCCGGTGACCGTGCTCGCCAGATCGCCGAGCGTACGAATCTTGTCTTTCTGTATAGTTGCGCCCGAAAGCGCAGAAATCGACATAGGCACGTTCTGGACATTGGCCTCGCGCTTTTGCGCGGTGACGATGATCTCCTCGAGCCCGCCATTGCCCGGCGCGGCGGTCGTGCCGGCGGGCGCGGTCTGCGCGGACGCGGCAGCGCCCGGGATCGCCAACGCGGTGGAAACGAGTGCGATCACCGAAGTCGCATTGAGCAACGTGCGCATAAATCCTCCCCATGCTGACGGTACCGCACCCCGGATTCTCCCGGTTGATCCGCCATGACGAAGAGCTATCGCTCCGCAGAAGGTATGTCAATGCAAGTCATGTAGTTGATCGGCGGGCACTATCAGACAAAAGCATCTCGCTTTGGGAGCAAGGGGTGCCGTCAGACCAATTATACCGCCCATTCTCTCAAATAGGTTGGTTGCAAACCTACGCTAATACGGCGCTGCCATGAATGGCCTCCGCAATGCCGACAAACAGGAGATCGGCCGCTGGGCCTACAATTGGGTGGAGAACAGCCACCTGCCGTTCGGACGAAGAGAGCGGGCGATGCTGGGGTTCAGGCGGATGAAGACGCTTCTAAAATTCGCCAGCATCCACGCCAACGCAACGCCGCTCGGCCGCACTGGCCGAGTGGCAAAACCTCATGTGCCAGGACCACCTGCTCAAAGACAGCGCTCCTCCAACCGGAGACGAGTTGCGCTGAGACCTGACAGCACCGACTGACAGCATTGTCAGAAGCGGTAGCCGACCTTTGCCCCGAATTCGAACGGCTTTACCGGATAATTGCGCGCATAAGCTCCGCAGATCGACGGCACACAAACCGTGTTGATGCTCAAGACGCCGCGCTCGTCGAAAGCGTTTTGCGCGAAGATTTGCCAGTTCCATCTGCCCATATCGGCGCCAACCGCGAAGTCGATTGTCGTGAAGCCTAGGGTCGGACCGAGGAGGTTCGCTTCGTTGTCGGTCAGATAGGACCGGGTACCCGATTGGTGATTGGCCGTTGCCTGAATGTAGGCCTTGTTC
>JANXSP010000079.1 GCA_025356575.1 Novosphingobium sp. | reverse complement strand
TTTCGCCCACCTGGCGCTGACGCTGTGCCGCTGCCTCAACATCCCCGCGCGCTATTGCACCGGCTATCTCGGCGACATCGGGATCCCCCCGGTCGATGCCCCGATGGATTTTTCGGCATGGTTCGAAGTGTATCTCGGCGGTGTCTGGTACACGTTCGACGCCCGGCATAACCGCCGGCGCATCGGCCGCATCCTCATGGCACGAGGCCGCGATGCGACCGACACCGCGATCACCACCTCGTTCGGTCCGGCCGAGCTGACCGTCTTCGACGTGAAAACGATGGAGGTCGATGCGCCGGTCGCCGGCGGAACTTAGCGCGTTCCGGCAGGGTCGGACACGAACCGCGGAGCCGCCGTATCGTTGCCCAGGCGCCATAGCGCCAGGTACGCCAGCTTGATGATCCGCGCCATCTTGGGGAAATTGATCTTGTCTACGGTATCGGTCGTGTGGTGATAATCGGGATGGAATCCGGTGTTGAACCACACCGCCGGAACATCGCGCAGGACGAACGGGAACTGATCGCTGCGGAAAAAGATATTGAGCGCGTTCTCGGAATCGAACCGGTAGTCCAGATCCAGCCCGACACTTTGGTTGGCCGCCACCACGGTGCGGCCGAAATCGGGACTGTAGCCGCCGCCGATCACATTGAGACGATTGGTCGTGTCCGCGGGAATATCGAGCAGGCCCGTGGTCTGGTCGCTTGCTTCTTCGTTGCGGCCGATCATGTCGAAATTGATCATCGCGCGGGTCGTCGCCAGTGGACGTAGCGGGTGACCGGCGAGGTAGTAGCTGCCGAGCAGCCCGCGTTCTTCCGCGGCAAACACCACGAACAGCACCGAGCGTTTGGGCCGGACCGGGTTGGCGGCAAACGCCCGCGCCAGTTCGACCACCCCGACCGTCCCCGAGCCGTTATCGTCCGCCCCGTGCCAGATTTCGGCGCCATTGGCCCCGTCATGATCGTGGTGCGCGCTGACGATGACGGTTTCGGCCGCGAGGCTGGGGTCCGAACCGGGCAACAGCCCCACCACATTGGTCGAAACCCCGCGCGACCGCTCGGTGTTCTCCAGATGCAGGGTCAGGCTTTTGCCCGCCAGGATCTGCGACTGCGGCGCCAGATTGCGATCGATTGCGGTTTGCAGCGCCTGCGGGGTCATCCCCGCCCCGGCCAGCAGTTCGCCGGCGACCGCGTCGCTGACGGTGATCACCGGGATATGCAGTTCGTCATCGACCAGGGCCTGCGCCGGCAAAGGCGGCATCCGCCGCGTGCTGCCGCCAATGCGATTGACGCGCTCCAGGTTGGAGGGATGTTTGCGGTTCGGTTCGGCCATGACGATTACGGCAAGCGCGCCGTGGGCCTGCGCGTTGAGCGCCTTGACCCGATTGGTCGCGTAACGCGTGTTGCCGGTCCCGCCGAAGCGCGACGCCGGGTCGGTTTCCTGGGGTTCGTGTTCGAACAACACCACGATCTTGCCTGCCGCATCGAGCCCGCGGTAATCGTCGTAGGCCAGTCCGGGCGCGGTTATGCCGTACCCTGCGAAGGCAAGCGGCGCGGTAAGATCGATATCGTTGCGATAACCGCCGACAATGTCGGGTGCTTTCCACACCAAGCGCCGCGGTCCGCTGAGGCGGAGATAGTTGGCGCCGCCGTTCGGGCGGTATTCGACCAGCGGAACTTGTTGGAAATAGCTCGCGGCCCCTTTGTCGTCGGCCGCGGCGGGGACGAGGCCGGCTTTGGCGAATTCCGCCGCGATCCACTGGATCGCTGCGGCATCGCCAGGCTGGAGCGACATCCGGCCCTGGAGCGCATCGGAAGCAATGAAGCCAAGATCCGCGCGCAGATCGACTTCGCGAATTCGGTCGAACCCCGTCTGCTGATCGGCTGGCACCGGAACCGAACTCCCCTGCGCCAGCGCCGCGGTCGAAATCGCGGCTAGCGACAGCCCGAGACCCATCGTGAACTTGTTCATAAACCCATCCCCCAGCGGCCGGCGTCCAGCGCTTTCGAGCGTAGGGCAACTGGTCCAAGACTGGCAAGTAGCGACCCTGCGCGCGGAGCGGTCAAGCGCGGTCCCTCACCAGGCAAAGAGCGCGAGTTCGGCAGCATACCCGACCCGCCAATCCCGAGCGGCTTGCGCACGCCTCCGGCTCGGAGCCAAATCCGGCGGCGAGTGTTATTCGTTCTGCCAGCCACAGCCTCGCCCGGGGCCCGAACGCTACGGTCCGCGATGAACGCACCTGCAGATCTCTCGTCGAATGCAGACCGTGCGGAAGCGCACCGGTGAGCCGCATCGCTGGCGAGAAGGGGACAGTGCCCGAAGC
>JANXSP010000068.1 GCA_025356575.1 Novosphingobium sp. | reverse complement strand
GCAAATTCGCAAGACGCGGTTTTCTCTAATACAGTTAAAAAAGCTCGCGATCATTGGCAATCGGCGATTGATCAAATGCGAAGAAAATTAGAACAGGCCAAAATCCTACATAAACAGTAATTTTATTGCTCGGCCTTTGCCACTTATCTCCCCAACAACGCCCCCAAATACCCCCCCGTAACGCTCGTCTTGTTCGCCGCCACCGCCTCGGGCGTCCCCACCGCGACAATCTCGCCCCCGCGCACGCCGCCGCCCGGCCCCAGGTCGATGACCCAGTCGGCGGTCTTGATCACGTCGAGGTTGTGTTCGATCACCACCACGCTGTTGCCGCCCTCGACCAGGCGGTGGAGCACTTCGAGCAGTTTGCGCACGTCTTCGAAATGCAGCCCGGTGGTCGGCTCGTCCAGGATGTACAGCGTCTGCCCGGTGCTGCGGCGGCTGAGTTCCTTGGCCAGCTTGACCCGCTGTGCCTCGCCCCCGCTGAGCGTGGTCGCCTGCTGGCCGACCTTGACGTAGCCTAGCCCGACCTCGTTGAGCATGTGCATCTTGTCGCGGATCGGGGGGACGGCCTTGAAGAAACCCTCGGCATCCTCGCACGTCATGTCGAGGACGTCGGCGATGCTGTGGCCCTTGAACTTCACCTCGAGCGTTTCGCGGTTGTAGCGTTTGCCGTGGCATTCCTCGCAGGTGACGTAGACGTCGGGGAGGAAGTGCATCTCGATCTTGATCAACCCGTCGCCCTGGCACACCTCGCACCGCCCGCCCTTGACGTTGAAGCTGAAGCGCCCGGGCTTGTAGCCGCGCGCCGCGCTTTCGGGCAGGCCGGCGAACCAGTCGCGGATCTGGGTGAACGCGCCGGTGTATGTCGCGGGGTTGCTTCGGGGCGTGCGGCCGATCGGCGACTGGTCGATCTCGATGACCTTGTCGCAATACTCGAGGCCCTTGATCCGGTCGTGCGCCCCGGCGATGATCCGCGCGCCGTTGAGCGCGCGCGCCGCGCCGGCATGAAGCGTGTCGATCGTCAGCGACGACTTGCCGCTGCCCGAGACCCCGGTGATGCAGGTGAACGTGCCCAGCGGGATTTTCGCCGTGACGTTGCGCAGGTTGTTGGCGCGCGCGCCCTCGATCACGATGTGCTTGCCGGTGCCCTTGCGGCGCTTTGCCGGAACCTCGATCCGGCGCTTGCCGCTGAGGTACTGGCCGGTGAGGCTGTCCTTGGCCGCCAGGATATCCTTGAGCGTGCCCTGCGCGACGATGTGCCCGCCGTGGACCCCCGCGCCGGGGCCGAGATCGACGATATGGTCGGCGGTGCGGATCGCGTCCTCGTCGTGCTCGACCACGATCACCGTGTTGCCGAGATCGCGCAGGCGTTTGAGCGTTTCGAGCAGCCGGTCGTTGTCGCGCTGGTGCAATCCTATCGAAGGTTCATCGAGGACGTAGAGCACGCCCGACAGGCCCGAGCCGATCTGGCTGGCGAGGCGGATGCGCTGGCTCTCGCCGCCGCTGAGCGTCCCGCTCGTCCGGTCGAGGTTGAGGTAATCGAGCCCGACGTTGTCGAGGAATCCCAGCCGCTCGTTGATCTCCTTGAGGATGGCCCTGGCGATCTGCTGCTGCGTGGGGGTGAGCTGCGGTTCGAGCGCGCCGAACCATGCCTTGGCGTCGCTCACGCTCATCCGCGTGGGGCCCGCGATGTCCGCCCCGGCGATCTTGACGCTGAGCGCCTCGGGCTTGAGCCGCGCGCCGTGGCACGTCTCGCACGGCTGCGCGGTCTGGTACTTGCCCAGCTCCTCGCGCATCCACGCGCTCTCGGTTTGCAGCAGCCGCCGGGCGAGGTTGCCGATCACGCCCTCGAAGCTCTTGCGCACGGTATAGCTCTTGCGCCCGTCCTTGAACGTCAACGGGACTGCCTTGCCGCGGGTGCCGTGGAGGATGACGTAGTGGTTGTCCGCGCCCAGGTCCTGCCACGGCGTGGTCAGGTCGAAGCCGTATTCGGCGGCGAGGCTGGCGAGCACCTGCATGTAGTACGGGCTGGGCGGGTTGGACTTGGCCCACGGCACCACCGCGCCCTGCTTGAGGCTGAGATTCTCGTTGGGCACCACCAGTTGCGGATCGAACAGCAGCTTTTCGCCGAGCCCGTCGCAGGCCGGACACGCGCCTTGCGGGGCGTTGAAGCTGAACAGGCGGGGCTCGATCGCCTCGAGCGTGAAGCCGGAGACCGGGCAGGCGAACTTCTCGCTGAAGACGATGCGGTTGGGCGGCAGGCCGGTGCCTTTCATCGCGCCGCCGCGCTCCTGCGTCCCCGCGGAGGCGGCGACCTCGTCCGGTTGCGCGTCGCCGCCCGAGGACCCCGCCTGCGCGGGGGCGCGGGGAACCAGCTCCGCCACCGTCGCATCCGCCAGGTCGACATACGCCAGCCCCTCGGCCAGCTTGAGCGCCTGTTCGAAGCTGTCCGCCAGCCGCGGCTCGATCCCGGGCTTCACCGCGATCCGGTCGACCACCACTTCGATGTCGTGCTTGTACTTCTTGTCGAGCGCGGGGGCGTCCTCGATCGCATGGAACTCGCCGTCGATGCGGACGCGGGTGTAGCCGGCCTTCTGCCATTCGAGCAGTTCCTTGCGGTATTCGCCCTTGCGCCCGCGCACCGCCGGGGCGAGCAGGTAGGCGCGCGTCCCCTCGGGCAGGGTCATCACCCGGTCGACCATGTTGGACACCGTTTGCGCGGTGATCGGCAGGCCGGTGGCGGGCGAATAGGGTACCCCGACGCGGGCCCACAACAGGCGCATGTAATCGTAGATCTCGGTCACCGTGGCCACGGTGCTGCGCGGGTTGCGGCTGGTGGTCTTCTGCTCGATCGAGATCGCGGGGCTGAGCCCGTCGATATG
>JANXSP010000043.1 GCA_025356575.1 Novosphingobium sp. | reverse complement strand
GCGAGGCCGATATGGTGAAGAAGTTCCGGGTGTCGCTGGCGCTGCAGCCGCTGGCGACCGCGCTGTTCGCCAATTCGCCGTTCACCGAAGGCAAGCCCAACGGCATGCTCAGCTATCGCAGCCACATCTGGTCGGACACCGATCCGGCGCGCACCGGGATGCTCCCGTTCGTGTTCGACGACGGGTTCGGATACGAACGCTATGTCGAATACATGCTCGACGTGCCGATGTACTTCGTGTTCCGCGAGGGCAAATATATCGATGCCTCCGGGCACAGTTTCCGCGACTTCATGGCGGGCAAGCTGGCGGTGCTGCCCGGCGAATTCCCGCGCGAGAGCGACTGGGTCGATCACCTTTCCACCGCGTTCCCCGAAGTCCGGCTCAAGAGCTTCCTCGAAATGCGCGGCGCCGATGGCGGGCCGTGGAACAAGATCTGCGCGCTGCCGGCGCTGTGGGTCGGACTGCTTTACGATCAGGGCGCGCTCGATGCGGCATGGGACCTGGTCAAGGGCTGGGACATGGCGGGCCGCGAGGAATTGCGCAGCGCGGTGCCGAAGCTTGCGCTCGACGCGCCGCTCCCCGGCGGCGGAATCCTGAAGGACGTCGCCGCCGAAGTTCTCGCGATCGCACGCAGCGGGCTCCAATCGCGCGCGCGGCTCAACGACAGCGGCGATAACGAGACCGGGTTTCTCGCCCCGCTCGACGAAATCGTGGCGAGCGGCAAAGTCCCCGCCCAGCGCCTGCTCGATCGCTATCACGGTGACTGGAACGGCGATATTTCGCGTATTTACGCAGAGGAGAGCTACTGATGTTGCTGATCGTGGGAACCGTGCGGATGCCGGGCGAAAACTATGCGGCCGCCCAGCCGGCGATGAAGGCGATGCTCGAGGCGACGCGCGCCGAGAACGGGTGCAATTTCTATTGCTTCGCGCAGGACGTGCTCGATCCCGGGCTGATCCACATCTCCGAAAGCTGGCGCGACGGCACATCGCTCAAAGCCCACGCCGAAAGCGCGCACATGGGGGTGTGGCGCAAGGAAGGCGCAGGCTTCGGAATCGGCGAGCGCAACATCAAGCTCTACAAAGCAGACGACGGAACCGCGATCTAGGCCGCTACTCCGCCGGTTGCAGCCTTGGCCCGCGCGGCGCGAGCATCCCGCGCAGTCGTCCCAGCCCGCGCGTGATCGGCGCGTGTTCGCGCATCCATGCGTGATACGCGCGGTACTTGGCATCTTCCGCGCACAAATGGCGCTCCTCGCTCAGTGCGCGCCAATAATAGACCGCGCTGACCAGCGCCATGATCGCGGTATTGCGCACCGCGTCGACCAGCGACCCGGTGGTGACGAGGAACGGCATCGTCGACAGCCACCAGTAGAGGTTTTTCGACAGGTACGCTGGGTGACGGCTTAGCGCATACGGCCCGTTCGTCAGCACCCCGCGATAAGTGAGGTTGGAAAAGCGCAGGCCGAACGCCACCGTCGCCCAGGCGTAGATCGCGGTCAGCGCGATCAGCAGTCCGGCCCACAGCCACATCAGCGCAGGTTGGCCAGCCAGCCAGCGCGACCAGTCGGCAGTGGCGGGATGATAGTCGAGCGGACCGCCGCCGGCCATCAGCACGAACGGCGGGTAACAGATCAGCGCGGCGAACCAAGCGTCGCCAAACGGGTTGGCGGTGCGGATCTGCGCGTCGAGCGGCTTGAGCGTGACGAGGTAGCCGACCATCGCGATCTGGACGTCGATCAGGAACAGGAACTCCGCCCCCCACCGCGCCAGCGATGCGGGATCGCGGACGACATCGGCGAGGTTGAGCTTCACGATCTCGCCGAACCCGCCGGGCAGGATCGAGATCATGAACGCGCCGAAGAAGCCCTTGACCGCCCAGGCGCGCAAGTGATGAGCGACCTCCGCGGCGTCGTAAGCCTCGCGCCCGATCAGCATCGCGCCAAAGTGCCAGGCGCCGTCGCGCGGGTTGACCAGAACCCGGTCGAGCCACAGCACGTAAGGGACTGAGAGCGCGAACAGCGGGATCGCGGCGGCGCCGATCACTTCCATCGCGAACAGATACTGCCCCTGCCAGTACCACCGCGCGATGCAGTACACGAAGCCGATCAGCGCCCATGTCGCCCAAAGCCCGGCGAGTTTCGTTATCGAGATGTCGATCACGCTGCCCAGTCGGCGCGGCGCCTTCCAGTCGATCCCGGTCGAGGCGCGGCGATGGACCTTGTCGACCAGAACCGACCACGCGATCATCGGCAGGCCCGAGAACAACGTCGCGGCAATCGCGGCATAGGGACCAGCCAGCGGCGCGCGCGGGCCGGGCAGCGCCAGCGCGTCGGCGACCAGCGGCCAGTTGCGGCAGATGACGATCCAGGCGATCAACCCGGCCAGCCCGCACACGCCGACCATCGCCGAAACGTCGCTCGACGGGCGGGCCGCGGGGGCGGCGTGGAGATCGGGCGCGCTCATGCCCGCGGGCATAACGGCGAAGGGTTAAGGCGCGGGTAACATCGCCAAACGGCGGCTGCCGCCCGCCTTAGCGGAAGGCGCTGATCCGCCCGCCATCGTCGAGCACGTACAGCATCCCGTTGGCGACGACCGGGGCGAGCGTGACCGGCTTGCCGAGATTGGTGAACTCGGAGACCGACCCGTCGAGCGCACTGGCCGACGCCACCTCGCCGCGCGAATTGGCCATCCACAGGCGGCTGTTGGCGAGCACCGGACCGGTCCAGAACACCGCGGTCTTGCGCTTTTCCTCGTTCTTGTAGCGCGCCAACTGGGTCAACCAGCGGACTTTGCCCGTCGCCCGCGCGATGCACAGGAGCTTGGAATCGTCGGTCAGCGTGAAGATCCATTCGCCGGCCACCGCGGGGGTCGAAATCCCCGCCAGGCTCAGCTCCCAGATGCGCTGCCCGGTGACCAGTTCATAAGCCGCCATGCGTCCGCCCTGGCCCAGCGCATAGACGCGCCCGCCATCGATGATCGGATCGGCGTCGATATCGGTCAGCGTGCCGACCGCGGTACTGATCGAGGTTCGCGCCAGCGCATCCTGCCACAGCGTGCGGCCGTTTTCGTAGCGATAGGCGACGAGTTCGCCCGTGCTGTAACCCGCGATCACCGTCGCCTGGCCTGCCGCTGGCGCGGCGACGCCGTAAACCCCGGCCTGGCTGATCGAGCCGCTTTCGTTCCACAACGCGGTACCATCGGCCTGGTTGAGCGCGACGATCTCGTTCGCCTGGGTCATCGCATAGACCGCGCCGTTGGCGATCGTCGGCGATCCGCGCAGCGGGCTCCCGAGCTTGACCTTCCACTTTTCCGCGCCCGTCGCAGCATCGAGCGCGGCAACCTCGCCGACCCCTGTGGTGACGTAGACCTGGCCCGCATCGAAGCTGACCCCGCCGCCGAACACCGAGGTCGCGCCATCCCCGGTGATGCGGAAGCTCTTGGTCCAGCGCGGCGCGCCGGTCGCGGCATCATAGGCGTGGACGATACCCGCGGTGTCCATCACATACAGCGTGCCGCCGCCGACAACTGGTGCCGCGGCGAGCCGGGCGCGCGGGCCCGATCCGGCGATGCCCACGGTCCACACCCGCGCCGGCGCATCGGCGAGGGCGAGGTGGCCATAGCTCTTGGACGCGGTGCCGCCGGCCTGCGCCCAATCGGCGTTGGTCTGCACCGGCGGCAGCACGACCGTGACCCCCGCGAGCGCCGGATCGACCTTGGCGCCCGATTCGATCCGCGAGAGGATCGGAATGCGGTTGCCGACGGTTGGCGTGGCGGGTTTGTGCTTGCTCCCGACGATGCCGCAGCCGCCCAGCGCCAGCGCCAGCGTCGCGACAAGTGCCAGCGTCGCGGCGCGGTTCGGCTGGGGGATCGGGTTCGTGCGGGCCATTCGGTCGGTTCCTTGAAAAAGCTTCATTGCGGCGCCCCGACGAGTTCGGCCCGGGCGCCGGCGGGCGCGGCCACATCGTCGATCGCATCGACCCCGAGCAACCCGGCGAGCTGACGGGTGCGGGCGCGCAGCGAATCGGATGCGGTCTTGTCCTTCGCCACGGCGGCGAACAGCGGTCCCGCAAGCTGCGGCTTGCCTTGCTTGAGGTAGGCCATGCCCAGCAGTTCGGCGGCGTTGCCAAACCAGGCGTTGCCCGGTTGGGCCAGCGGCTTGACCCGCGCAATGACCTGATCGGCGGACATCGTTTCGAACTGCGTGGCGACATCGCGCAGCGTCGCCAGATCGCGGTAGGCCTGCGGGGCCTCGCTATTGGCGGAAACCGCGGCGAAGCCCTTCGCGGCGTCGGTGCGGTTGCCCTGCTCTAACGCGATTCCCGCGGCGAGCATTGCGGCGGCAGCGCGGCTACCCTGCGGTCCGCTGGTGGTGAGCGGAACCAGCGCGGTCTTGCCCGCGGGAAGCTGCCCGCCCTCGACCGAATCGAGTGCGAGCGTAAACTTTTCGCCCTGGCTTGCGCGCGCCGCATCCTGGCTATGCTGCCAATACAGGAACCCGCCGAGCGCGAGCAGCGCAGCGGCGATCGCGGCGCCAACCGGCCGGCCGTACTGCCGCGCTGCGCCAAGCATCTGGTCCTGGCGCAAGGCCTCGTCGACCTCGCGCATGAACACGTCCTGCTGCGCGGCATCGCGCTGCGCAACCTGGTTGGTGCGCGTATCGCCGGGACGGGGTGGTGGGTTCGGACGCAAGGCCAAAATGCGCGCTTTCTTCAAGATCCGGGGTGCCGCCGTCCGTTTAGCGAATGGCTTGGTCTTTTCAACGCCAATCCGCGATGGCGCCGAGGCTTATACCCCAGCCCGGGTGCCGGGCATCCCCTGAAGGCGGTATGAACGGTGCGGCGGGCGGCGCCCGCCCGCGCCTCAGGGAAATACCGGGCGGCGCAAGGCCGCGGCATAGACCCGGGCATAGGCGGCGACCATCTTGCCTTCGTCAAATCGTTCGAGCGCGCGCACGCGGTTCGCTTCGCCCACCCGGCGGCGCAGCGCGGGATCGAGCGCAAGCGTATAGATTGCCGCGGCCAGCCCGCCGTCGTCGCCCGGGCGCGGAATGAAAGCGCGATTGGGCTCGGCGACGATCTCGGCGACATCGCCGACCGCAGGCGCCGCGACCGCTAGCCCGCTGGCCATTGCCTCGACCACCGACAACGGAAACTGTTCGCTATCGGACGACAGCGCGAACAGATCGAACAGCCCGAGCGCGCGCGCCGGATCGGCGACGAACCCGGGGAGATGAACGCGGTGGCCGACTTCGAGCCTGACCGCCTCGGCGCGGATCGCCTCACGCTCGGGCCCCTCGCCCGCAATCACCAGGTGCCATTCATCGGGCAGCCCGGAGAACGCGCGGACCAGCCGCGGCAGGTTCTTGACCGCGCGCAGGCCGGCGAGCGTGCCAAGCCATTTCTCGCCCGGCTGCTTGATCACCCGCGGCAACGCATCGCGGCGGGGCTTGCTCGCGGCATAGCGCGCCACCGGGATGCCGTTGGCGATGCGCTTCACCTTGCCCGCGGTTTGTTGCCACGCTTCGCGCGCGACTTGCTCCAGCGAGCGCGATGGAACGACCAGTGCGGACACCCGCCCCAGCGCGATCCGCCGATACCAGTTGCGCGAACGCTTGAGCCCGTTCGCCTCGTCGGCGTTGAACCCGTCTTCGTGATGAACCAGCGGGGCGAGCTTAAACACATCGGCAAACAGCGTGTGCGCCATCACCGCGTCCATCGCCCCCCAGTTGTAGGTCAGGATCAGGTCGTGGCCCTGCATTGCCTTGGCCAGCCGCTGGAGCCGCGCGGGGGTTGGCCGCCCGGCCAGCGCGGGGAAATCGCCGGGAAACCGCACCGCGATCCCCTTGGCGATCAGCGCCCCGGCATCCAGCGCATCCGGTTCGGCCGAGACGATGGTGTGCGACGCGCCCTGCCCGAACGCGTTGATCAACTGGACGCAGCGCAGTTCCTTGCCCCCGGCGTGGAAGCTTGAATGCAAGTGGAGCAGCCGCAGCGCTGGCCCGGAAGCAGTACTTCGCGCCGCCGCCTTCATCCGGCGCGTGACAGCAGCGCGTCGATCGCGGCAACTGAGACCGGCTCGTCGAGCGTCGGGGCGTGGCCGATTCCGGGGACGCTCAGTGTCTGCGTTCCAGGCAGCGCCGCAACCATCGCCGCCAGCGTCGCCGGACTGAGGATGTCCGAGGTCTCCCCGCGGATTACAAGCACCGGGCAGCCCTTTTCCGCGCCGCCGAGCGCGGCAAACGCGGGCCACAGATCGGGGGGCGCGGCGGCATCGGCCTTGGCCAACGGTTCGGCGATTTTCATGTCGTAATCGAACACGATCCGCCCATTGCTGCCCACGGTCATCGAGCGTTTGGCGAAGACCAGCCAATCCGAGAGTTCGAACGCGGGGAAGTTGGTGCCCTGCGCTTCCTCGAGCGCGCGCGCGGCATGCATCCACGTCGCGAAGCTGCGGCCTTGCCCGACATAGCTGCGGATACGCTCGATCCCCGCCGGATCGACCTCGGGGCCGATATCGTTGAGAATCGCTCCCGCCAGCCGCTCGGGCCCGGTTGCGGCCAGCAGCATCGTCAGGAGCCCGCCCAGCGAAGTGCCGATCGCTACGACCTTGCTCAGCCCTGCCGCATCGAACAGCAGCGCCAGATCGTCGAGGTACTGGAGGGGGGTGTAGCTCGCCCCGTCGCGGGCATAATCGCTGTCGCCGCGGCCGCGCAGATCGGCGCAGAGGACGCGCCTCGGGCCGGCGAGATGCGCGGCCAGCGCCTCGAAATCGCGGGCGTTGCGGGTCAATCCGGGCAGGCACAACACCGGCGCCTTCCCCGGATCGCCCGGATAGTCGCGGTAATGCAGCTGCAAGCCATCGCGGCTCGACCAATGGCGATCGGCAAATTCGGCCATGCGCGTGTCCGGGCCCCTCGAAAACATCGGGCGCCGCCTTGCATGGCCGGGCGCCCGCGGCCACTATCGCCGGATGCGCGCCGGACCGCAAGCCAACGACTACACACCCGATCCGGCGATCCTGCAGATCGCCGCGTGGCTTGGCGATCCGGTGGCCGGCGCAGACTTTCCCGAGACCGTCCTGCGCTTTCGTAACGACCGCGCCGCCGCCAGCGTCGGGCTCGCCGGACTAGGCGAGGCGGCTTGGCTCGAACACTTCGGGCGGTTCGCCCCGCTGCCCGGCAACCTGCCCCAGCCGCTCGCACTGCGTTATCACGGGCACCAGTTCCGGGTGTACAATCCCGAGCTTGGCGATGGCCGCGGGTTCCTGTTCGCGCAGTTGCGCGACGATCGCGGGCGCCTGCTCGACCTGGGCACCAAAGGCTCGGGACAAACCCCGTGGAGCCGCGCGGGCGACGGGCGGCTGACGCTCAAGGGCGGGGTGCGCGAGGTTCTTGCGACCGAGATGCTCGAGGCTTTGGGAGCCAACACCTCGAAAACCTTCTCGCTTATCGAGACGGGCGAGGCGCTGGGCCGCGGTGACGAGCCATCGCCGACCCGGTCGGCGGTGATGGTGCGGCTGAGCCACGGGCACATTCGCATCGGCAGTTTCCAGCGCCTTGCCGCGCTCGGCGAGCGCGATCATCTGGCAGCGCTGGTCGCGTATGTCCTGGCGGCGTACCCGGGACCGCCGCCGCCCGAGGACGCACCCGGGCGCGGCGAGCCTGCGGTGATCCTGCTCCACCAAGTCGTAGAACGACTGGCCGACATGGCGGCGAGCTATATGGCGGCGGGATTCGTTCACGGCGTGCTCAACACCGACAACATGAACGTCGCGGGCGAAAGTTTCGACTATGGCCCGTGGCGCTGGCTAACCGCGTGGGACCCGACTTTCACCGCCGCCTATTTCGATCACGCCGGGCTTTATGCGTTCGGCCGCCAGCCCGAGGCGATCCACTGGAACTGCGCACAGCTTGCGGTCGCGCTGCGCCCGCTCTGCGATGCGCCGCCGCTGGTCGCCGCACTCGAACGGTTCGGGCCGCTGTATCAGGCCGCATTGGCGCGGCGGTTTCTGGAGCGGCTGGGACTGCACGCGCGCGGCGGCGCGCGCGATGGCGCGCTGATCGCTGCCGCCGAAGCCGCGATGCGCGGGCTGGCTTTAAGCCCCGATGTGTTCTTCGGCGCAGCGCGCGGCGGAGCGATGGTGGGCGACGCGGATTACGACCGGCTTGCCGCCGATTTCATACCCCTACCCGGCGCGCGACCGGTGCCGAGCGAGGCGGCCGCGGCGCGGCTCGATCTGGACGAGGTCGAGCGGGTCTGGGCCGCGATTGCCGAGCGCGACGACTGGGCGCCGTTTCATGCCAAGGTCGCTGCGATCCGCCAACTCGGGATTTCGCTGGCGCCCGCGTAGGGCTTACGGGCGGCGCGGCGGCGGCTGGGTTTGCGGCGCCGGCGGCGGACCCGGGACCTGGGTCAGCATGGCGCGCGGTTCGAGACTGATCCCGAACAGCTTCCACCGGCCCTGTTCCCACTGGAAATACATATCGAAATAAATCTGCGTCGGACGCAGTGCGAACACGCCCTTGACCTCGAAAATCTCGGCCTGGACGAGTTGCGGGGCGGCCAGATACGTGGGCGCTACGACCAGCGCGTTGCCCAGATCGATCCGCGCGGTGCGGATGCCCTGGAAGATCTGCGCGAGGCGGGAGGGATCGTTGTTGATCTGGAAACCATTGGCCGAAATATCGCGCAGCACCGAATAGTTGCCCGAACGATTGGCATGATCGACCGCAGCCATCGTCGACCAGACCAGCTTGGCCAGTTCGAGATCGCCGGGAACGGGCTGGGCCGAAATCGGCGGGGGCGCTGCACGCGCCGGCTGCGCCGGCTGCGCTTGTTGCACTTGCTGCTGACCCGCGGCCCGCTGGCCCGCGGTTTGCGCCCGCGCTGGGCTGGCCATTACCAGCGCCAGGAGCACCGCAAACAGCGCGCGCGAAACCCCGGCGTACCGCGGGGCATATGAAAATGCCGGGGCTGTGGGCCCCGGCATTTCAAGATGTACGGACTTCATAGCTCAAGCGTTACGCTTTGGCGGGTTACCAGGCAACCTGGAAACCGCCGCGCGCGCCCACTTCGCCGGTGTTGAAGCCGACGCCGACCCCAGCCGAAATCGAGGCATTGGTGCCGACCCGCGCCGAAACCGCCATCGTGCCGGCCGTGCGGTGCTGGAAGTAGCCGACCCCGCCCGAGAAGGCGACGTTGGTGCCAGCCGGGATCGAAGGCGATTCCATCGCCAGCGCCATGGCGACGCCTTCGTTGGCCTTCTTGATGTCGGTGCTGTTCTGGTTGGTCAGGTTGAACAGGCTGTTGATCTGCGTCCCCTGGCTTGAGGTCAGCGACTGCAGCGAAGTGATGCTGGCAGTGTTGGCAGCAACATTGGCGTTGGTCGTTGCCAGCGAAGCAGCGGTCGCCATCGTGCCCACCGCGACACCCTGGCCGAGCGTTCCCGAAGAATCGGTGGTCGCGAAGAACACCGTTCCGGTCTGCGCGGCCGTGCTTGCAGCAAGATCGCCGACGGTCACCGAGCTGCCCGTACCGCCCAGCTTGACCTGGTTGACGCGGTTCGTGGTGGCTCCGAAGCCAAGCGCGGTCGATCCGGCGAACGCCGCATTGGCGCTCTGGCCAAGCGCGGTCGACTGGAGGCCGGCCGCATTTGCCTGACGACCGAGCGCGGTCGCCTGGTTGCCCACAGCGCTGGTCTGCCAGCCGATCGCGGTAGCGCCCGTGCCTGTGCCGACCGATTCGCCGCCAACCGACGTCGAGTGGAAGCCGGCATTGGCCTGGTCACCGATCGCCACACCATCTTCCTGGGTGGTGATCGCGGCGTTGCCGATGGCCACCGAGGTGGTGCCGGTTGCAACCGAATCGACGGTACCGGTAGCGGCGAAGAACCGCAGTTCCTGCGTGTTCGCCGCGATCGCCGCAGTGTTGGTGGCGATGTTGGTGGTGTTGGCCGCCACGTTGGCGTTGGTCACTGCCAGCCCGGCGGTGTTGGCGTCGATTGCGGTCTGCTGTGCCGTATTGTTCGCCGTCTGCGCGGTGTTGATCAGCGCCTGGCTCGCCAGGTTGCCGGCAACGGCGGTGTT
>JANXSP010000020.1 GCA_025356575.1 Novosphingobium sp. | reverse complement strand
TCGCCCTCGCGCTGCGCCCATTCGAGCGCCCATTCGGCATCGGGCACGATCAGCCCCACCAGGTACGGGCGCTTGTCGCCGATCACCATCGCCTGCGCGATTTCGGGCTGGAGCGTGAGCATTCCCTCGATCCGCTGCGGGGCGATGTTATCGCCCTTGTCGTTGACGATCATGTCCTTCTTGCGGTCGGTGATGACGATCCGGCCCTTGTCGTCGATGTGGCCGATGTCGCCGGTATAGAGCCATGGCTTAGCGTCCGGCTCCGCCGGATTGGCTTTCAGCGCCTTGGCGGTCTCGGCGGCGTTGCGCCAGTAACCGTGCATTACCAGTTCGCCGCGCACAAGGATCTCCCCGTCTTCGGCGATGCGCACCTCGACCCCGTCCATCGGCGGACCGACGGTATCCATTTTCAATCCCGCGCGCGGGCGGTTGCAGCTTATCACCGGGCCGGCCTCGGTCTGGCCGTAGCCCTGGAGCATGGTCAGTCCCATCGCATCGAAGAACACCCCGATCTCGGGATTGAGCGGCGCCCCGCCCGAAACCATCGCTTTCATCCGCCCGCCGAACTTGGCGCGGATTTTGGGGCGCAGCGCGCGGTCGACGATGAAGTCCATCGGGCGGTCGATCAGGC
Organism: Novosphingobium sp.; assembly: GCA_025356575.1. Taxonomy (GTDB): domain Bacteria; phylum Pseudomonadota; class Alphaproteobacteria; order Sphingomonadales; family Sphingomonadaceae; genus Novosphingobium. The sequence continues at coordinate 6,612 of JANXSP010000020.1, read as the reverse complement.
GGTTCCTGCCCGCGGCCTTGTTGCTGCCGATGGCCAGCGCGCGCGCCATCAGGAAGTTGGCGGCGCGACCCTGCTTTTCGATCTGTTTCATGATCCGCGTCCGCAGCACCTCGAACAGGCGCGGGACCACGACCATGATCGTCGGGCGCACTTCCTCGATGTTGCTGGCGAGCTTCTCGAGCCCCTCGGAGTAATAGATCTCCGCGCCCATGCCGATCGGCAGGAACTGCCCACCGGTATGCTCGTAAGCGTGACTCAGCGGGAGAAAGCTGAGGAACACTTCGTCGCCCCAGCCGAAATCCTCGGCCAGGATCGTCGCCGCGCCGAGGATGTTGCACAGGATCGCGCCGTGGTGCTGGCAGACCCCGCGCGGCGCGCCCCCGGTGCCGCTGGTGTAGATGATGCAGGCGTTGTCGGTGCGGGCAATTCCGGCGATCCGCGCCTCGACCGCGGCGCGCGCGGCGACTGCATCGGGATCCCCAGCACGGGCGACCAGCGTTGCCCAGCTATGGCAGTCGGTCCCGGTGCCGAGCTGCGGCATGCGGAAATCCTCGATCGTAATGATATGCTCGGCGCCTTCGACCCGCAGCACCGCGGGAAGCAGCGGCTTGGCCAGCTTGGCGTTCGACACGATCACCGCGCGCGCGCCGGAATTTTCCAGGATGTGGAGGTGATCGCGTTCGGTATTGGTGATGTAGGCCGGCACCGTGATGCAGCCTGCGGCCATGATTGCCAGATCGGCGATGCACCATTCGGGGCGGTTCTCCGAAACCAGCATGACCCGGTCGCCCGGCTCGAGGCCGATATCGCGCAGCGCCTGGGCCATGATGCAGACCTGGCGGGCGACCTCGGCCCAGCTTAGCGGGCGCCACGCGCCATCGTGTTTTGCCGACAGGAACGGCTTGTCGCCGCGCATGTCGGCGCGCGTCAGGAACAGCGCGACGAGGTTGGGGGCCGATGCCATGTCGGAAAGTTGCACGGGTGGTCCGGTCCTCTCGCTCCGCCGCCGCGCCGTTACGGCGCTGGCGGGGTTTGCGCGGGTCTATAACGCGCCGGACGTAGCGGCAAGACGCCGCTTGTCCGGCGCTGGCGGAGCAGGCTTACTCGCCGACCGCACGGCCCTCGCTGCGCGGATCGGCGGCGCCCACCAGCCTACCGCCGACGACCTCGACCGCGTTGGCTTTGAACGACGGTTCGCGTGCGATCACCGATTTGTGGCCGAGCGCCAGCAATGCCGGGATCATCGCCTCCATCGGCGATCCTTTCTCGACATAGACGGTATCGCCGCCGGGCGCGAAGATCACCGGCAGCGCGATCGCATCCTGCGACGACAGGCCCCAGTCGATCACCCCGATGATCGCCTTGAGCACTTGCGCGGGGATCGTCGCTCCGCCTGCCGCGCCGAGCGCGATGCGCAAGTGGCCATCGGGCGCGTAGACCAGCGTGGGCGCCATCGAGCTGCGCGGGCGCTTGCCGCCCTCCACCCGGTTGGCGACGGGTACGCCGTTCTGGTCGGGGACGATCGAGAAATCGGTAAGCTCGTTGTTGAGGTAATAGCCGTTGACCATCAGCCCCGATCCGAAGGCGCTTTCAATCGTCGAGGTCTCGGTCACGATCTGGCCGTGGCGGTCGATCGCGACGAAGTGCGAGGTCGAAGGGATGTCGGGGGTCACCGTATCGGCCAGTGCGAGCGGCGCGCCCGCGGGGACGCCGGCGCTGGCGGTGGCCATCGTCCGGTCGGGCGATATCAGCAGGCTGCGCGCCGCCAGATATGCGGGCGCGACCAGCCCGGCGGCGGGCACGCGGACGAAGTCGCCATCGGCCAGGTAGCGCTCGCGATCGGCGTAGGCGAGGCGCATCGATTCGGCGATCAGATGCCACGCCTGCGGTGACGACGGGCCCAGCGCGCGCATGTCGAACCGCTCGAGCATACCGAGCGTGCCGATCACCGTGGTCGCCCCCGACGATGGCGGACCCATCCCGCAAATCCGATATCCTCGGTAGCTGCCGCAGACCGGCGGGCGTTCCTTGGCGGCGTATGTCGCCAGATCGCCCGTGGTCATCGGCGCGGGGTTGCGCGGCGCGCCGCTGACCGCCGCGGCAATCGCCCGGGCGTTGGCGCCGGAGTAGAACGCGGGCGCCCCGCGCGCCGCCAGCACTTCCAGGAAGTTCGCCAGCGCCGGGTTGCGGACCACCGTCCCGGCGGGCAGGGCGGTTCCGTCGGCGGCGTAATACAATGCGCGCGCCTCCGCGCTGAGCGCGCCGGTTTCCCGCGCATAAGCCAGCACACGGACCAGCCGCGGGGTGATCGCAAACCCTTCCCGGGCGAGGCGGATCGCCGGGGCGAACAGCGCTTTCCACGGCAACACCCCGTGATCGGCGTGGGCCTTGGCCATCAGGCTGACGTTGCCCGGAACCCCGACACTGCGCCCACCGGGGATCGCCTGCGGCGTGGTCAGCGGCTGCCCTCCGACATAGAACCAGTCGTGCGTCGCGGCCATCGGCGCTTTTTCGCGCCCGTCGTAAGTGGTCATCCGCCCGGCGCCGTCGTCGAGCAGGAGGAACCCGCCCCCGCCGATTCCCGAACTCTGCGGCTCGACCACGTTGAGTGCGAGCAGCGTCGCGATCGCGGCGTCGGTGGCGCTGCCGCCCGCGCGCAGCATCGCCGCCCCCGCCTCGCTCGCGCGCGGATCGGCGGCACTTACCATGCCCGCGGGATAGACGTCGGCAAGATGCGCCGGCTGGGGAAGAGTCGCGCAGGCTCCGAGAAGGAGCGGCGCGGCGAGAGCGAACAGGCGCGTGAGGTTCATGCGCATCACGCTATGCGCTGGCGGCAGCCTCGGCAATGGTCGCAAAGCCTTCGCGGGCCATCAATTTTTCGATCCCGCGAACGATCCGCCGCGCGATACCGGGTCCTTCATAGACCATCGCGCTGTAGAGCTGGACCAGGCTCGCCCCGGCGCGAATGCGTTCCCACGCGTCGTCGGCGCTGGCGATACCTCCGACCCCGATCAGCGGAACCGCCCCCCCGGTGGCGTCGCGGAAATCGCGCAGCCGCCGCAGCGCCAGGGCACGAAGCGGTGCGCCCGACAGTCCGCCGCTCTCGTGGCCGTGAGGCGAGGCAAGCACCGGACGCGATATCGTGGTGTTGGCGACAATCAGCGCGCCCAGCCGCTTGTCGACCGCGATCCGCGCGATCGCATCGATATCCGCGGGAGTCAGATCGGGCGCCACCTTGAGGAAGATCGGCGGCGTGTGCGCACTTCCCGAACCGGCACCCGCTGACCCTCGAGCCGCCGCGATCACCTCGTCGAGCAGCCCGGAAAGCGCCGTCGGGTCTTGCAACGCGCGCAGCCCCGGGGTGTTCGGGCTGCTGACATTGACCGCGAGGTAGCTCGCCAGCGGGGCCATCAGCGCGGCCATCGCGGCATAATCGGCGGCCTTGTCGGCGCTGTCCTTGTTCGCGCCCAGGTTGACCCCGACGATCCCCCCACGCGCGCGCCGTGCGGCCAGCCGCGCCGCCGCCGCTGCGCCCCCGGCGTTGTTGAAGCCCATGCGGTTGATCACTGCCCGGTCTTCGACCAGGCGGAACAGCCGCGGCCTCGGGTTGCCCGCCTGCGCCAGCGGGGTGATCGAGCCCACTTCGGCAAACCCGAACCCCAGCGCCAGCAGCGCGTCGGGAACCTCGGCGTCCTTGTCGTACCCCGCGGCCATGCCCAGCGGGTTCGGAAAGCGGAGCCCCGCGACATCGACCGCGAGCCGTCCGGCCCGCTCCGACTCGGCCCGTGCCGGGCGCAGCAAAGCGGCAAGCGGCTTGATCGCGGCAAGACTCAGCGCGTGCGCCGCTTCGGGGTCGAGCGCGAACAGCGCAGGCTTCAACAGGCGATAAATCATTGATGCAGGGCGCCTAATTCACACATCGCTGACACGGCCGTCGGGCATTGTGCAACACAATGTGGCGCAAATACCACTCAGTTTGTCGAGTCTATACAATTGTCTCGGACGATTCGGAAATATTCGGCCACTGCGACCCGAAGGGCTCGTTGCAGACGCATCGAGTTCTCGACTTCAGGGGCGGCCCAGGCGGATCAGTCCGCGCGGGCCGCCCCTTTTTTCTGGCGCGATTGAATTCGCGTGCGGGCGCGCCTAAATCAAATCGGAACGAATCACTCCGATTAGGTCACCCCGTGCGATGCGCCTTTCGAACATGGCCGATTACGCGGTCGTCATGATGACCGCCGCGTCGCGGCACTGCGGCTCCGCGCAGCTTGTCGGAGCGGACGGCAAAAAGCGTGCGCGGATCAGCGCGGGGCAACTCGCGCTCGAGACCGGGCTTCCCGCGCCGACGGTCCAGAAGCTGGTGAGCAAGCTTTCGGCTGCCGGGCTGCTGCGCTCGGTGCGCGGCAGCGGCGGTGGACTTACCCTCGCCCGCCCCGCCGCCGCGATCACCCTGGCCGATATCGTCGAGGCGGTCGAGGGCCCGATCGCGCTGACTCCGTGCGTCGAAAGCGGCCGCCACGATTGCGGGATGGAACTCGCGTGCCACGTCCGCCCGCACTGGGGCGTGGTCAACTCGGCAGTCCGGGGTGCGCTGGCCGCGGTCCCGCTCACCCAGCTGGCGGGAGCAGCGGCATGACCGACACAATCCTCAAAGATCAGGCCGCACACGATGCCGCCGCGCCTGAAAATTCCGCCGCCTGGGCGGCGGCGAGGGGCGTCGCCGATTACGAGCACGGCTGGTCGGCGGATATCAAGCAGGACTTCGCCCCGAAGGGGCTGAACGAAGACACCGTCCGCTTCATCAGCGCCAAGAAGAATGAGCCCGAATGGATGCTCGACTGGCGGCTCAAAGCGTTCCGCCTGTGGCTGACGCTGACCCCGCCGGACTGGGCCAAATTGAACGTCCCGCAGATCGATTACCAGGACGCCTATTACTACGCCGAACCGCGTGCCAAGCCCAAGCTGGGCAGCCTCGACGAGGTCGATCCCGAGATCCTGCGCGTCTACGAAAAGCTGGGGATCCCGCTCGCCGAGCAGAAAGTTCTCGCCGGGGTCGAAGGCGCTGCGCCCACGATACGCAAAGTCGCGGTCGACGCGGTGTTCGATTCGGTCAGCGTCGCCACCACTTTCCGCAAGGAGCTCGAGGCCGCGGGCGTTATCTTCCGCTCGATCAGCGAGGCGGTGCGCGAATATCCCGATCTCGTCCGCCGCTGGCTGGGCAAGGTCGTGCCCGTGCGCGACAACTATTTTGCCGCGCTCAACTGCGCGGTCTTCAGCGACGGGACCTTCGTCTACATCCCCGAAGGCGTGCGCTGCCCGATGGAGCTGAGCACCTATTTCCGGATCAACGCCGAAAACACCGGGCAGTTCGAACGCACGCTGATCGTCGCCGACAAGGGCAGCTACGTCAGCTACCTCGAAGGCTGCACCGCCCCGATGCGCGACGAGAACCAGCTCCACGCCGCGGTGGTCGAACTCGTTGCGATGGACGATGCCGAAATCAAGTATTCCACCGTGCAGAACTGGTATCCCGGCGACGCCGACGGCAAGGGCGGAATCTACAACTTCGTGACCAAGCGCGCACTGTGCCAGGGCGCACGCAGCAAGGTCAGCTGGACCCAGGTCGAAACCGGCAGCGCGATCACCTGGAAATACCCGAGCTGCGTGCTCAACGGCGACGACAGCGTCGGCGAGTTTTATTCGGTGGCGGTGACCAATAACTACCAGCAGGCCGATACGGGCACCAAGATGATCCACAACGGCAAGCGCACCCGCTCGACCATCGTCAGCAAGGGGATCAGCGCGGGGCGCAGCAACAACACCTACCGCGGGCTGGTGCGCGTGGCCCCGCAGGCCGAGGGCGTGCGCAACTTCACCCAGTGCGATTCGCTGCTGCTGGGGAGCGACTGCGGCGCGCACACCGTGCCGTATATCGAAGTGCGCAACCCGAGCGCGCAGATCGAGCACGAGGCGACCACCAGCAAGATCAGCGACGACCAGCTGTTCTACGCGATGCAGCGCGGGCTGCCGCAGGAAGAAGCCGTGGCGCTGATCGTCAACGGCTTCGCCAAGGAAGTGCTCCAGCAACTGCCGATGGAATTCGCGGTGGAAGCGCAGAAACTGCTGGGGATTTCGTTGGAAGGATCGGTTGGGTGATCGACGCACTCGACAAAGGCTGGCGTCCTGAAGCCCCTCCCCTTCAGGGGAGGGGTTTGGGGTGGGGCTTGTCACAAACCCAGATCGAATGGCTCCACGATCGCGCCCGCGAAATGCGCAGCAATCCGACGGAGCCGGAGAAGCGCCTGTGGCGAAACCTTTCGAACGGGCAGCTCGATGGGCTGAAGTTCCGCAGGCAGGAAGTCATCGGGCCGTATATCGCCGACTTCATGTGCCCTGCACGGGCGCTGATCGTCGAGGTCGATGGCGACACGCATGATGAGGGCAAGGACCGCTTGCGTGACGATTTCCTGGCTCAGTTCGGATTTCTGGTCCTGCGGGTGACGAACCTCGAGGTCATGACCAATGCCGAGGGCGTGCTGACGGCTATCGGCCTTGCGGCGATCGGTCGCACGTCTCGCCACATGCCCCACCCCAACCCCTCCCCTGAAGGGG
>JANXSP010000165.1 GCA_025356575.1 Novosphingobium sp. | reverse complement strand
GACTTGCTTGGTCACTTCGTAGAGCATGTCGATCTCGCCGACGTCGGCGTCGCCGGTGCGCAGGCGTTCCATCACGCGCCACATCCACCCGGTGCCTTCGCGGCAGGGGGTGCACTGGCCGCAGCTCTCGTGTTTGTAGAAGTACGAGATGCGGCTGATCGCGCGGACGATGTCGGTCGACTTGTCCATGACGATGATCGCCGCGGTGCCGAGCCCCGAGCCGACCGCCTTGAGCCCGTCGAAATCCATCGCGCAGTCGATGATTTCTGCCGCCGGAACCAGCGGCACCGACGATCCGCCGGGAATTACCGCGAGCAGGTTGTCCCACCCCCCGGTAACGCCACCGCAATGCTTTTCGATTAGCTCGCGGAACGGGATGCTCATCGCTTCCTCGACCACGCAGGGCTTATCCACATGCCCGCTGATCTGGAACAGCTTGGTGCCCTTGTTACCTTCGGCGCCGAAGCTGGAAAACCACGCCGCGCCGCGGCGCAGGATCGTGGGGGCGACCGCGATGCTCTCGACATTGTTGACCGTGGTCGGGCAACCATAGAGCCCGGCGCCCGCGGGAAACGGCGGTTTGAGCCGCGGCTGGCCCTTCTTGCCCTCGAGGCTTTCGATCATCGCGGTTTCTTCGCCGCAGATATACGCGCCCGCGCCGCGGTGGACGAAGACATCGAAATCGTAGCCCGATCCGCAGGCGTTCCTGCCGATCAGCTTGGCGTCATAGGCTTCCTCGACCGCGGCGAACATCGTCTCGGCCTCGCGGATATATTCGCCGCGGATGTAGATGTACGCGGCGCGCGCGCGCATCGCGAACCCGGCGACGAGCGCGCCCTCGATCAGCTTGTGCGGATCGTGGCGGAGGATCTCGCGGTCCTTGCAGGAACCCGGCTCGCTCTCGTCGGCATTGATGACGAGGAAGCTGGGGCGGCCATCCTTGCTCTCCTTGGGCATGAACGACCACTTCATGCCCGTGGGAAAGCCTGCCCCGCCGCGTCCGCGCAGGCCGCTGGCTTTCATCTCGTCGATGATCGCATCCTGCCCGCGGGCGAGCAGCGCCTTGGTATCGTCCCAGTCGCCGCGCATCTGCGCAGCCTTCAGCCCCCACGGCTGGTAGCCGTAGAGATTGGTGAAGATGCGGTCCTTATCCTGCAGGCTCACGCCCACTCCCCCCGGTAGTCGTGATTGGACCCTACCATCTCGCGCAACGTCGTCGGCCCGCCCAGCGGCTCGACCGTGTGCCGACCCGGCGCCTGCGTGCCCGGCTTGGGCTTGCCGCCCACCGCCAGCCCGTCGAGCACCTTGTCGAAGGTCTCGACGGTCAGGTCCTCGTAGTTGTCGTCGTTGATCTGGACCATCGGCGCGCTGGCGCAATTGCCCATGCATTCGACCTCGGTCAGTGTCCACAATCCGTCGGGAGTGTTGTGGCCCTTCTTCATGCCGCGCGCGGCGCAGGCGGCAAGGATGTCGTCCGAGCCGCGTAACATGCACGGCGTGGTGCCGCAGACCTGGACGTGGAAGCGGCCGACGGGCGCGAGGTTGTACATCGTATAAAACGTGACGACTTCGAGCACGCGGATCACCGGCATCGCGAGTTCGCGCGCGACGAATTCGATCACCGGGATCGGCAGCCAGCCCTGCGTGTTCGTCTCCGCCCCGACCTGGCGCTGGGCGAGATCGAGCAGCGGCATCACCGCGGATTTCTGCCGCCCGGGCGGATAGCGCGCGATGATCTTGGGCACCTGGGCGGCGTTGGCGGCAGTCCATGCGAAGCCGCCCCACTGCGCGCGTAGTTCGGGGGTGTCAGGATGGGGCGCGCGATCAGCCATTGTGCTTCCTAATCCGCGATTCAAACCAATCGACGCAACTCAGCAAAGATCGAAGACCGATAGAAAAAAGCAGAAACGCGAGCCCAAGACTAACAAGGCTTCCAGGCAGCACGTCATTTCCGAGGGAACGGGAAATAAGGACAGCGGCAATGGCCATGATGCTTGCGATGCCAATCGGCAGAGCGACAAACAGATAAAATATGCCCGCCTTTGGCAAGGGCTCGTCAAACCTCACCGGTCACACTCCCCGAACACGACGTCGATCGCGCCGATGATCGCGGTGACATCCGGCAGCATGTGGCCCTTGGACATGAAATCCATCGCCTGGAGGTGGCTGAACGCGGTCGGGCGGATCTTGCAGCGGTAGGGTTTGTTGGTGCCGTCGCTGACGAGGTATACTCCGAACTCGCCCTTGGGGCTTTCGGTGGCTACGTAGACTTCGCCCGCGGGGACGTGAAAGCCTTCGGTGTAGAGCTTGAAGTGGTGGATCAGCGCTTCCATCGACGCTTTCATCTCGGCGCGCTTGGGGGGCACGACCTTGCGGTCGTCGCTGGCGATCGGGCCTTCGGGCATATCGCGCAGGCACTGTTTCATGATCTTGGCCGACTGGCGCACTTCCTCGACGCGGACCATGAAGCGGTCGTAGCAATCGCCCCTGGTGCCCACCGGAACTTCGAACTCCATCCGGTCATACACGTCGTAGGGTTGCGACTTGCGCAGATCCCACGCGATCCCGCTGCCGCGGATCATCGGGCCCGAAAAGCCCCAGGCGACCGCGTCGTCCTTGGCCACCACCGCGATATCGACGTTGCGCTGCTTGAAGATGCGGTTGTCGACGACCAGGCTCATCGCGTCGTCGAACAGGCGCGGGAGGCGGGTGTCGAGCCAGTCCGCGATATCGGCCAGCAGCTTGAGCGGAACGTCCTGGTGGACCCCGCCGGGACGAAACCACGCCATGTGCATGCGCGCGCCCGATGCGCGTTCGAAGAAGTTGAGGCAGTCCTCGCGGATTTCGAACATCCACAGGTTCGGCGTCATCGCGCCGACGTCCATGACGTGGCTGCCGAGGTTGAGCATGTGGTTGCAGATGCGCGTCAGCTCGGCGAACAGCACGCGGAGGTACTGCGCGCGGATCGGGACTTCGAGGTTGAGCAGCTTCTCGATCGCGAGCACATAAGAGTGCTCCATCGCCAGCGGCGAGCAGTAATCGAGCCGGTCGAAATACGGCAGCGCCTGGAGATAGGTCTTGTGCTCGATCAGCTTTTCGGTGCCGCGGTGAAGCAAGCCGACGTGCGGATCGATCCGCTCGATAATCTCGCCGTCCAGCTCCATGATCATCCGCAGCACGCCATGCGCCGCGGGGTGCTGCGGGCCGAAGTTGATCGTGTAGTTGGAGATGACCTCGTCGCCGGTGGTCGGCGCCTGGTCGAGCTGGAGTGTCATTCGCCGTCCCCTTGATCCTGGCGCCCAGGCTTGCGCACGATCTGGGTCTGTTCGCCGGCCTTCTTGCGCGGCGCGCGCTTCGGGCGATCCTCGGTTGCATCGGGTGCGGTGCGTTCGGGGATCGCGGTGGTCTTGGGGACGTTGGGCGCGCTCTTGCGCGCGTTGCTCAGCGCGCGCAGGTCGGCCGCGGGCTTGGCCCTGGCGATCTCGGGCGTGGTCTTTTCCGCCGCTTTGTTCGCCGCGGCGCCCGCCCCGGTCTGGGCCGGGGTCTCGGTGGTCTTGGGCTTGTCGACCGTCGGCGCGCCGCGGGTCTCGCGCTTGGTCGCTACCGGCGCGGGCGCAGGGTTAACCGGCGCGGCT
>JANXSP010000096.1 GCA_025356575.1 Novosphingobium sp. | reverse complement strand
TAGCCCGCTGCTCCCGCAACGGCGAGCTTGAACAGTCCCATGATATTTTCTCCTGTTATGCCGCGCGCAAACAGGGCGCGGTTTGAACCATCAACGCTGCCATCGTCGATTCGGTTTCTGCGCGACCGCATTTTCGCGATTCCACGTGCAATCTCGTTCGCCGCGCAATACCCTTATATGCTGTCAGCCAGGTTATCTGTCGTTCATGCAACCATTCGGGCGATTGCCCGTTGGAGTCGTACAATTCAGGAGAAAACAAATGCGTAATTTGCTTCTTGCGCTTGCCGCAACCTCACTCGCGATCCCGGTTTCGTTCGCTCTGCCAGGCGGAACAACCACTGCGCAAGCGCGCCATTACCGCCACTATTACAGCCGCTCGGTGTATCGTTCGTGCCGGCATTCGAGCGGCACAACCGGACTGGTTGCGGGCGGCGTCGCCGGTGCCGTCATCGGCTCAAAGGTCATTGGCGGCGGACTGATCGGACCGGCAGTCGGCGCCGTGGGCGGGGCGCTTGGCGGCCGGGCCATCGACCGTACGATCAGCGCGCCGCACCGCTGCCGCAACGTCGCGCGCTAGGACAAGACGTGCGTGTACGCGCGCGATATTGAACATCGTAAGGGGTCGTCGCGCATTATCGCGGCGGCCCTTTCAATTGGTATTCAGGTGAGTATCGGGGCAGCGCTGGTCTATGGCCTGGCTCCCGATTTCACCGCCAGAGCCATCGAAACATTCTCATCTGTGACGCTGGACCCGCTGCCAAAACCACCGCCGCCTCCCCCACCCCCAAAATCAACCGCACACGCCGCTTCGGGCAAGTCTTCGCCCGCCAACACGCGCGCCAAGGCCGCTGAAGTTATCGCTGCTCCGCAAAAAATCCCGCTGCCTGTACCGGTCCGCGCCGCAGTTATTCCTGCAGTCGGTAGCGCAGACCATAGCGGCGCCGCAGCGATTGCGGGCCCCGGTAGCGGCGCGGGCGGGCTCGGCAACGGCACGGGCTCTGGCGATGCAGGCGACGGCGAAGGAGCCGGGGGCAGCGAGATCGTATGGACCGGTGGCCGGATCAAGGATGCGGATTATCCGCACGAGCTGCGCAGTGCGCCGGTCGAGGGCACTACCAGCATGGACATCGTCGTGTCGGCAAACGGTCGCCCGACAGCGTGCCGCGTTGTCGGGTCGAGTGGGAGTAGCTTGCTTGATCAAACCGCCTGCCGCTTGGCGCTGCAGCGGTTCCATTATCGTCCCGCCACGAACCGCGCCGGCGAACCGGTAACCGACCACGTGATTCAGGATCACGAGTGGGCGTGGAACCACGTGGCCGAATACGGTGAAACGCGCTAGCGCCTAATCGCCTCCAACGCGTTCGACTTGAGCCCCGACCAACGCTAGTTTTTCCTCTAGCCGCTCATACCCGCGGTCGAGGTGGTAGAGCCGGTGCACCTGCGTCTCCCCCTCAGCGGCTAACCCGGCGATGACCAGGCTCATCGATGCGCGTAAGTCAGTTGCCATAACTTCGGCACCGGTCAGTTGCGCTACCCCTTGGACGATCGCAGTCCGGCCTGATGTTTCGATGTTTGCGCCCATACGGCCCAGTTCAGGCACATGCATATAGCGGTTCTCGAAGATCGTTTCATTCAGCACGCTCGTGCCCTCGGCGCGGCAAAGCAGCGCCATCAGTTGCGCCTGCATGTCGGTCGCAAACCCTGGATAGGGAGCGGTCGAAAGGTTGACCGCGCGCAGCGGACCATCGGCGGCGACGTGGATTCCCTCCTTGACCGGCTCGACCGTGACCCCGGCATCGCGCAGCGCCTGGACGGTCGCCTCCATCTCCTCGATCACCGCGTGCTGGAGCGTGATCTCGCCCCCGGTGATTGCCGCGGCACACGCATAACTGCCCGCCTCGATCCGGTCGCTCATCACCCGGTAGGTCGCGCCGTGGAGCCGGGGGACGCCGTGGATCGTGATGTCCGAGGTGCCGATCCCCTCGATCTGCGCGCCCATCGCGACCAGCAGCTTGCACAAATCGACGATCTCGGGCTCGCGCGCGGCGTTGTGCAAGGTCGATTTGCCGCTCGCCAGCACCGCTGCCATCAGCGCATTTTCGGTCGCTCCCACCGATACCACGGGGAAGCTGTAGCGCCCCCCCGGCAACCCGCCATCGGGCGCGCGCGCGCGGACATAGCCCGCGGCCATCTCGATTTCCGCGCCCAAGGCCTCGAGCACTTTGAGGTGCAAGTCGATCGGGCGGTTGCCGATCGCGCAGCCACCGGGCAGCGACACCGTCGCCTCGCCCATCCGCGCCAGCATCGGCCCGAGCACCAGGATCGAGGCGCGCATCTTGCGCACCAGTTCGTATGGCGCGACCGACGAGGTGATCCGCGGCGCTTCGAGCGTCATCACCCGGCCAAAGTCGCCGGGGCGGTTTCCGGCGATCGTGGTCGACACCCCGAACTGGTTGAGCAGGTGCTGGAACCCGTCGATATCGGCCAGCCGCGGCAGGTTGCGCAGCGTCAGCGGCTCATCGGTCAGCAGCGCGCACGGCAGCAGCGTGAGCGCGGAATTCTTTGCGCCCGAAATCGGAATCGTGCCCGAAAGACGCTTGCCGCCGGTGATGATGATCTTGTCCATCCGCCCGGACTAAGCGGGAATACAGCGCGCGACAAGCCGCCCGGTTGACGGCCCGGCCGCGGGCGTTACGACCCCGCGGATGATCTCGAGAAAACCCATTCGCAAAGCCGTTTTCCCCGTCGCCGGCCTGGGCACGCGGTTCCTTCCGGCAACCAAGGCGATCCCCAAGGAGATGCTGCCGATCATCGATCGGCCGCTGATCCAGTACGCGGTGGATGAGGCGCGCGAGGCCGGGATCGAGCAGATGATCTTCGTTACCGGGCGCGGCAAAGTCTCGATCGTCGAACATTTCGACATGGCCTACGAGCTCGAAAAGACGATGCAGGAGCGGGACAAGAGCATGCAGGTGCTCGAAAGCACCCGGCTCACCCCCGGCAACCTCGTCACCGTGCGCCAGCAGGTCCCGCTCGGGCTCGGCCACGCGATCTGGTGCGCGCGCGCGATCGTCGGCGACGAACCGTTCGCGATCCTGCTCCCCGACGAACTGATGATCGCCAACCGCGATGGTGGTCCCGGCTGCATGAAGCAGATGGTCGAGGCGTATGGCGAGGTCGGCGGCAACCTCATCAGCGTGCTCGAACGCCCGCGCGAGGAACTGTCGAGCTACGGCGTGATCGCCCCCGGCGCGCGCGTGAGCGAAGGCCTGACCGAGGTCACCGGGCTGGTGGAAAAGCCCCGGATCGAGGATGCCCCTTCGAACCTGATCATCTCGGGCCGCTATATCCTCCAACCCGAAGTCATGCGCACGCTCGAAGGCCAGGCAGCCGGGGCGGGCGGCGAAATCCAGCTCACCGACGCGATGGCGCAGATGATTGGCAGCCAGCCGTTCCATGCGGTAACCTTCGCCGGGCGCCGGTTCGATTGCGGCAGCAAGGTCGGATTCGTCGAAGCGACGCTGGCGCTGGCGCTGGAGCGCGAGGATATGAAGGACGAGGTGCGGGCGATGGCGCTGCGTTTGCTGGGAGGCTGATCCCGAACGGATCGAGTGCCAGACGGACCTTTGGCCCGTTTCGCTTGACGCCTGCCGTTTTGGTCGCTTGACCGCGCCAATGGGGCGTCCTTGGCAAATCGCACTCTTGTCCGGATTCAATCGCCGTCGCCGGGCGCTGGGCGCAAGCGAGGCTGCATTCATCGTGCTGGCGACGTTTGCCGGGGTTGCGGCCGGGGTGACGACAAATCTCCAGCAGTTTCTCGCGCACACGATCCAGGGCGCGCTTTATGGGGTGTCGATCAACCGGCTCAGTGCGCTGGGCCAAATTCATCATCCGTGGCGGCTGCTGGCGCTTCCGCTGGGCGGATTGGTGCTCGTCGGGATCACGCAATATCTCCGTGCCCGCGGGCGACAGCCGATCGATGTGATCGACGGCAACGCCTTGCACGGCGGGCGCATTCCGCTGGTCGATAATTTCGCGATTGCCGCGCAGACGATCGTTTCGAACGGCGCGGGTGCGTCGGTCGGGCTCGAGGCGACGTTTGCCCAGATGGGCGGAGGGCTCGCCTCGCTGCTCGGCCAGTGGTTCAAACTGCGGCGCAGCGATCTGCGTACGCTGGTCGGGGCGGGCGCAGGCGCGGCGATCGGCGCGGCATTCGGGGCGCCGCTGACCGGAGCGTTCTACGCGTTCGAAGTGATGATCGGCACGTATACCCCGGCGGCGATCGCGCCCGTAGTCGCTGCTTCGCTCGCCGCGGTAATCGTGACCCGTGGGTTCGGCGTGGACCCGTATCTGATCGCGACAACCGCCAACCGCACTCTGATCACCGCCGATTACCTGGCGTATGCGCCGCTCGGACTGATCTGCGCCTTGCTCGGGATCGCGATCATGCGCCTGGCCACCGGCGCGGAAACGCACCTCAACGCGCGCAACTGGTTCGGGCGGTGGCGCCCGGTCGTTGGCGGGTTCCTGCTTATTCCGATCGCACTGGTCTCGCCGCAGTCGCTCTCTGCGGGGCATGGCGCGATGCACCTCGACCTAACCCTGCATCCGGAGCTGTCGTTCCTCGTTCTGGTGCTGGGCTTGAAGATCCTCGCGTCGGTGATTTCGCTAGGGTTCGGGTTTCGGGGCGGGCTGTTTTTCGCCTCGCTCTTTCTGGGATCGCTCGTCGGGCAAATCTATGCCGGCGCGCTGGGCCTGTGGCTGCACCTGAACCTCGATCCGGTCGACGCCGCGCTGATCGGGATGGCGGGGCTAAGTGTTTCGATCATCGGAGGGCCGATGACGCTCGCGATCCTGATCCTCGAGACGACGCACGATTTCGCGCTGATGGGGATCGTCCTGACAGTCGCGCTCGTTTCCAGCGCGGTGACCCGCGAACTGTTCGGCTACTCGTTTTCGACCTGGCGCCTCCACATCCGGGGATCGACCGTGCGGAGCCCGCGCGACATCGGCTGGATGATCGATCTTGCTGCGGGCCGGATCATGCGCCGCGACTGGACGCAGATGCCAGCGACCGCGACAATCGGCGAGCTTCGCAGCCGGGTGCCCCCGGGATCGACCAGCAAGGTCGTGCTGGTCGACGCCGAACAGCGCTATTGCGGAATTGTGGCGACCGCTGCGGCCTGGAGCCCGGACATCGCCGCGGCCGACTCGCTCTCTTCCCACGCGATACTTTGCCGCATCACGCTGGAGGCGCTGACCCCGATAGCCGCGACGCTCGACTTGTTCGACCTTCATGCCGCCGACGAGCTTGCAGTAGTCGACGCCGACACCCACGTGATCGGTGTCGTCGGAGAAAAATATGCACGGCGGCGGTACTTCGAAGGCATCGAGGCCGCCCAGCGAGAAATTTATCGCGAAGCCTGAGCCATCGGCGCCTGATCTAGCGAGATGCCGTTTTGCGCCAAACCGCCAGGTCCCTCGCCATGTGCGCCCGGCGGAATCCCTTTCCGCGAACCAGTTTGCGCCAGTCGGCAAGGTTGTCGAAATGCTGGAGCTGGACGTGGTAGTAGTTCACGTACTCCAGTGCCGCCAGAAGCGTGGCGGTCGCGGCGATTCCGGCAGGCAGGGTCAAGCCGCGTGCGGCGATCAGCCAGGAGACGGCGATGACCGACAGCACCACGACGGCGAGCAGTGGACGCTGGGCGCGGTCGGCGAGGATCAGCGCGCGGCGCATGGGCGCGGGGTCGCCCTTGAGCCGTGCGGCCAGCGCCAGCCAGTAGACCGCGCCGACAACCAGGCCGATCACCACGGCGAGGTTGGCCAGCGCCAGAACCACTCCGCCCGCCACGTCGCCCGGCCAGCCGAAGTAGGTGGCAATAGCCGGGACGAACAGCGCGTTGAACGCCTCGAGCCGGCCGTAGGTGCGGAGATCGCGCAGGGGTTTGCCGGGCTTCATCGCGATGCCCAGTTCACCCCGCCGCCGTCACCCGCAGCGGCAGGGTCTTGAGCCCGCCGACAAAGGTGCTTTTCGCGCGCTTGGGTTCGCCGGCCAGCTCGACGCTGTCGATCCGGTCGAGCAATGCCTCG
>JANXSP010000095.1 GCA_025356575.1 Novosphingobium sp. | reverse complement strand
CGCATGATCGAATTGTCCCCGTTCGGGAGCACGCCGGCAGCGGCGGTCCCGCACAGGTTACGGATGGACAAGGTGAAAGGTTCCGCGCAGGCCGGCGCCCGCGCGCTTGCGCACGGTCGCCGCCCGCGCTCTTGTTACTGGCGCAAGTCGGCGAACGTATCGCAGGCGTCCTCGTTGCCGCTGTCGATGCCCTTGCGCAGCCACTGCATCCGCTGTGCGCTGCTGCCGTGGGTGAACGAAGCCTCGTTGGGATTGCGGCCGGCACTGCGCATCAGCACGTCGTCACCGATCTGGTGCGCGGCGTTGAGTCCGCTTTCGATATCGCCCTGTTGGATCCGGTCGCGGTTCTTCGCCGCCCAGACCCCGGCATAGCAATCGGCTTGTAGCTCGAGCCGGACCGAGAGCTGGTTGGCTTGACGGGGGTCCTGCCCTTGCGCGCTGCGGACCTGGTCCGAAACGCCGAGCAGCTTCTGGATGTGGTGCCCATATTCGTGCGCGATCACGTAATCGCGGGCGAACTGCCCGGTGGCGCCAAGCTGCTGGTCCATCTGTTGGTAGAATTCGGTGTCGAGATAGATGCCCTGGTCGTTGGGGCAATAGAACGGGCCCATCGCGCTTTGCGCGCTGCCGCAGCCCGACTGGCCGGATTGGGAATAGAACACCAGCTTGGGCGCGGTGAAGGGGATCTTCGCCTGCGCGAACAGCGGTGCCCAGGTCTTGTTGAGCGAGGACAGCGTGTTGCAGCTCTCGTGGCTCAAGGCGTCGACGTTGCACGATGTGGTCGCGCTGTTTCCTCCGGGCGCGGCGGCGGTGGTCGTACTGCTGCCTCCGCCCATGTTCTGCAAAGTGCCCAGTGTGTCGCTTGGCGAGATGCCGAAGACGAGCGCGCCGATCAGCGCGATGACGATGCTGCCGCAACCGATCTTGCCGCCCGTTCCCCCCATCGAGAAACCGCCGCCACCGCGCTGGTCCTCGACGTTGACGGAATTGGGATCGAAATCGTCGAGCCGCATCGGCATTCCTCCTAGACACGCGGGCTTCGCGCCGCGATTGCGGACGGGTTGTGCGGCATCAACGACGCGGAGTCGATTATGTTTCTCGAAGGTAAGCGTGCGCTGGTGACCGGCTCGACCTCGGGTATCGGCCTGGCGATTGCGCGAGCTCTGGCGGGCGAGGGCGCGCAGGTCGTCCTGTCCGGCTTTGGCGAACCGGCCGCAATCGCTGCGCTGTGCAGCGAACTCGGCGCCACCCACGTTGCCGGCGATCTCGCCACCCGCGCCGGGGTCGAGGCGTTGATGGGTGAAGTCGGTGCGGTCGATATCCTCGTCAACAACGCGGGCATGCAGCATGTCGCGCCGGTCGATGAATTCCCGGTCGATGTTTGGGACACGATGCTGGCGCTCAACCTGTCGGCGGTCTTCCATGCCTGCCGGCTGGCGATCCCGGCGATGAAGGCCAAAGGCTGGGGGCGGATCATCTCGACCGCCTCGGCCCATTCGCTCGTCGCGTCGCCGTTCAAGGCACCCTATGTGGCGACCAAGCACGCGGTTGCCGGGCTGACCAAATCGATGGCGCTCGAACTCGCGCAGAGCGGGGTGACCGCAAACTGCATCAGTCCCGGCTATGTCTGGACCGCGCTGATCGAGAACCAGATTCCCGATACGATGGCCGCGCGCGGGCTCAGCCGCGAGGCGGTGATCAACGACGTGCTCCTGGCCAAGCAACCGACCAAGCGCTTCGTCCAGGTCGAAGAAGTCGCCGCGCTCGCGCTGTTCATGTGCCGCGACGAGGCGGGCAACATGACCGGCGCCAACGTCAGCATGGATGGCGGCTGGACCGCCGAGTAAGGCGCAACCGCTTCACCGCGTTCAGCTTGTGGCAGTTCTGGCATCGTGTATTGATCGCGCGATGAAACGGCGCATACGCACGACGAACGGATGGTTGCTTGCGCTGTTCGCCGCCGCGTCCATCGCCGCGAGCCCGCCGCGCCGCGATAACGCGCTCGAGGCGGCATTGCTCGCGCATATCACCGTGCTCGCCAGCGACGATTATGGCGGGCGCGAACCGGGGACCGAGGGCGAGACCAAGACGCTGCGCTATCTGGCGCACCAGTGGTTCGATATCGGGCTCGAATCGGGGACCAACGATCCCGCGCACGAATGGTTTGCCCCGGTAACCCTGGTGGCGCGCGTGCCGGCGTCGTCAAGCGCAGCGTTCACGCGCAAGGGCCGGCGGCTGTACGTTCCTGCGGATGCGCAGCTCGTTTTGACGTCGGGCGAACGCGCGCTGGTGGAAAATGCGCCGGTCCTGTTCGTGGGCAAGGGGGCGGGGGCAGTACCTGCACGCGCCGATATGGCCGGGCGGGTCGCACTGATCCTCGATGGCGGGATCGACAACAGCATACGCCAGAATGCGCTGCTGGCGGGCGGCGCCTCGGCGGTGCTCACGGTGCTCGACGGCGACCGCACGCTCGAGCAGGTTTCCGCCCGCCGCCGGCGGCTAGGCTATGCCTTGGCCAGCGACGCGACCGGGGGCGATCTCGACGCGTTCGTCACCGGCGCGGCGTTCGACCGCATCCTTACCGGCATGGGCCAATCGGTCGCCGGCCTGCGCCGTGCCGCCGCGGCTGCGGATTTCGTGCCCCACCCGATCGACCTGGCGGTCTCACTCGAAGCGACGACGCGGGCGACCACGATCAAGACCCATAACCTGATCGGGCGGCTGCCCGGCCGGCGCCCCGAAACCGGCGCGGTCCTGCTGGTCGCGCACTGGGATCACTTCGGGACCTGCGCGCAACCTCCCGCCGAACACACGATCTGCAACGGCGCGGTCGACAATGCCAGCGGGGTCGCGGTGCTGACCGAGATCGCGCGGCGGTTGTCGCGGGTCCCGCAGATGGACCGCGACGTGATCTTTCTCGCCACCACGGGCGAGGAGCTCGGGCTGCTCGGCGCGCAGGCGTTCACGGACAATCCGCCGCTGCCGCTCACCCAGATTGTCGCGGCGTTCAACATCGACACGGTCGCGATCAATCCCGCGGGAACCCCGCTCGGTGTGGTCGGGCAGGGGCGCACGACGCTCGATGCTGGGATCGCCGCGGTCGCGCGAGCGCAGCGCCGCCAGATCCTTCAGAGCGATGCGCCCAACGCCTATCTCAGGCGGCAGGACGGTTGGGCGCTGCTCCAGCACGATATTCCCGCGGTGATGATTTCCAGCGCCTATGGCAACATGACCCGGCTCGAGGCCTATATGGACAAGGACTATCACCGCCCGAGCGACCAGGTGAAGCCCGGACTCGAGCTGGGCGGGGCTGCGGAGGATACCGTGTTCCACGTCGCGCTGGTGCGGTGGTTCGCAGACTCGCGCAAAGTCCCGCTTCCGCGCAAATAACCCGGCGCACCGGGGCGCAAATAACCGGTTGCGCCCCCTAGCCGCCGCGGCCCCGCTTGGTTACATGGGCCGCCACGAATCTTCCCCCGCAGGACAATCGAGTGGCGCGCATGGATATCCCGTTGGGTCTGACTTTCGACGATGTGCTGCTGCGCCCCGCCGCATCGGACATCCTCCCCACCGCGGCCGACACGCGCACCCGCCTGACCCGCGAGATCGCGCTGAACATCCCGGTGATCTCGGCCGCGATGGATACGGTGACCGAGGCCGACATGGGCATCGTCATGGCCCAGCTCGGCGGAATCGGGGTGCTCCACCGCAACCTCACGGTCGAACAGCAGGTCGCCGCGGTGCGCCAGGTCAAGCGGTTCGAGAGCGGCATGGTCGTCAACCCGATCACGATATCCCCCGACGCGACGCTGGGCGAGGCGCGGGCGCTAATGGAGACTCACCGGATCAGCGGCATCCCCGTGGTTAGTTCGGGCGGCAAGCTGTGCGGCATTCTCACCAACCGCGATGTGCGCTTTGCCAGCAATCCGGCGCAGCCGGTGCGCGAATTGATGACGCATGAGAACCTCGCTACCGTGCCCATCGGCACCGGGCAGGTCGAGGCGCAGCGCCTGCTCCACGCCCGCCGGATCGAAAAGCTGCTGGTGGTCGACAACGACTATCACTGCATCGGCCTGATTACGGTCAAGGACATCGAAAAGGCGGTCAATTTCCCCAATGCGACCAAGGACGAGAGCGGGCGCCTGCGCGTTGCCGCCGCCACCACGGTCGGCGATGCCGGGTTCGCGCGGACCTCTGCGCTGATCGAGGCCGAATGCGACGTCATCATCATCGACACCGCGCATGGCCACAATGCCGAAGTCGCCCGCGCGGTGGAGCGGGTCAAGAAGCTCTCGAACTCGGTGCAGCTGGTCGCAGGCAACGTCGCCACGGCCGAAGCCGCGCGCGCGCTGATCGACGCGGGCGCGGACGCGATCAAGGTCGGGATCGGGCCGGGCTCGATCTGCACCACGCGGATCGTCGCGGGGGTTGGCGTGCCCCAGCTTACCGCGATCATGGACGCCGCCGAGGAAGCCGCGAAATCGGGAATCCCGGTGATCGCCGACGGCGGGCTGCGGACATCGGGCGATGCGGCCAAGGCGATCGCCGCGGGCGCCTCCACGATCATGGTCGGGTCGCTGCTCGCGGGCACCGAGGAAGCGCCGGGCGAGACGTTCCTGTACCAGGGCCGCGCCTACAAAAGCTACCGCGGCATGGGCTCGGTCGGGGCGATGGCGCGGGGCAGCGCGGATCGCTATTTCCAGCAGGACATCAAGGATTCGCTCAAGCTCGTGCCCGAAGGGATCGAAGGGCAGGTCGCGTTCAAGGGTTCTGCCAAGGACGTGATCCACCAGCTCGTCGGCGGGATCAAGGCCGCCATGGGCTACACCGGTTCGCGCACGATCGAAGATTTGCGCACCCGCGCCGAATTCGTCCGGATCACCGGCGCGGGCCTGCGCGAAAGCCACGTCCACGACGTGACGATCACGCGCGAGGCGCCGAACTACCCCACGCAATGAGCAGACTTTATGCCGCTTCGCTGCGAAGGTGGGAAACTCGGGCGGCGGTCAAGCCATCACGCTTGAGGCCCCCGCCTGCGCGGGGGAGCACTGATCTTTGCTTCTACTTTGCTGCTTCCCCGCGAAGTCGGGGACTTCAGGCGGGTAGGGAATGACCCCCGCCGCGCGGGTTCAGGCTGCGATTGAAATCCTCGACCTGATTGTCGCCGCTGCGGGCAATCAGGGCGCGCCCGCCGACCGCATCGTTTCGGAATGGTTCCGCACGCGGCGCTTTGCCGGAAGCGGCGACCGGCGCGCGGTGCGCGAGCTGGTCTATGCCGCGATCCGTGCCTGCGGCCCGCTGCCCCAGCACGGGCGCAGCACGATGCTGCGGCTGGCCGAGGGCGACGCGGCACTTACCGCGCTGTTCGGCACCGGCGGGCACGGCCCACCCGCGATCGTCGATGAGCCCGTCGCGCAAGGCGGGATCGCGCCGCAGTGGCTGGTCGAGGCGCTGACGGCCTCGGGCATCGCGGGGGACGAGGCCGCCGCGCTGCTCGGCCGCGGCGCGCTCGATGTGCGGGTCAATTCGCTGAAAGCTGCGCGCGACACGATCGAACTGCCCGTTCCGGCCGAGCCGACTGTCGCTCGCAACGGGTTGCGCCTGCCCGCCGGAACGCCCGTCGAGACGTGGCCCGCGTTCAACGAGGGCCTGATCGAGGTTCAGGACAGCGGCTCGCAGCTGGTGTGCGAGGCTGCCGAACTCCAGCCCGGCGAAACCGTGATCGATTTGTGCGCCGGCGCCGGCGGCAAGACGCTGGCGCTGGGCGCAGCGATGGCGAATCGCGGCGTGCTGCTGGCGTGCGATACCGATCGCGGGCGGCTCCAGCGCCTGCCGCTGCGTGCGGCGCGCGCCGGGTTGAGCATTGCGGAGACGATGCTGCTCAACCCCAACCAGGAAGCCGTGCAGCTCGCCGCGTGGACCGCGCGCGCCGATTGCGTGCTGATCGATGCGCCGTGCTCGGGCACCGGTACCTGGCGGCGCAATCCCGAGGCGCGCTGGCGGCTGACCCCCCGCGATCTCGACCGCCACGTCGCGCTCCAGGCGCGGCTGCTCGACCTGGCGGCGCCGCTCGTCGCCCCGGGCGGACGGCTGGTCTATATCGTCTGCTCGCTGCTCGACCGCGAAGGCGCCGATCAGATCGCGGCGTACCTCGATCGCACCCCCGGCTGGCGCGCGCAGACCCCGCTGCTGGCCGCCGGAAATCCGCGCGGGGCGGGACTGCGATTGACCCCGCTGGCCGATGGTTGCGACGGATTTTTCGTCGCGCGGCTGGTGCGCGTGTGATAGCGAACGGGTCGCTGGAACGCGCCGCGCGTTCCGATCCGCGCTCGTTCGGAGAACAATTGATGCGCTATACGTTTGCCGCCGCCGCGCTCTCGCTGGTCGCTGTGCTTACGGCGAGCACCGGGCAGGCTGCGCCCGAGCCGCTCGACCCGCGCGCCGCCGCGCTCGCGCTTGCCGGGCATGCTGCGCTGGCGGCTTCCGATGCCGATAGCGCGGTCGCCGATTTCGAAGCCGCGCTGACGATCCAGCCCGGCGCGCTGCCGATCTATCTCGATCTCGCCGATGCCACGCGCCGCCAGGGCCTTCAGGGCAAGGCGCTGCGCTATTACCGTGCCGCGCTGGCGGTCGATCCGACAAACCTGGTGGCGATATCGGGCGAAGGCGTGGCGCTGGTCGAAAAAGGCGCGGTGGCCAAGGCCCAGCGCAACCTCGCCCGGCTCCAGGGTCTGTGCGGCGATTCCTGCGAACCCACCCGCACGCTTGCCGCCGCGATCGCGCGCGGCCCGGCACCGGTGGTGGTCACCGCGGCGGACGTCACGCCCAAGCCGGTGGCGAGCGAGAACTGAGCGCTGGCCAGCACTCACTGCTCCCACGCGCAGGGGGGGTCTCAGGCGGCGAGGTCTGATCTGACTTCACGAGGTCCCCGCCTGCACGGGGACGCCGTTGCGGCATTTGATTTTAGCGTCAGATCAGGTCGCGGAACTCGTCTATCACCGCGCGGTAGACGCGCTTCTTGAACGGCACGATCAAGTCGCCCAACTCGCCGGTTTCGACCCATTTGAACGCGCAGAACTCCGCCGGATCGTGCGCGTCGAGGCGAACGTCGGCATCCTCGCCGGTGAACCGTGCGAGAAGCCAGTGCTGGCGCTGGCCGCGATATTTGCCCTTCCACAGCTTGCCGAGCAGTTCGGGCGGAAGGTCGTAGAACAGCTCCTCTCGGGTTTGTGCCAGGATCACGACCTTGTCCGCGCCGATCCCGGTTTCTTCGGCCAGTTCGCGCAGGCCCGCGGCGGTCACATCCTCTCCGTCGTCGCTGCCGCCCTGCGGCATCTGCCAGAAGTCGCCTTCTCCCGAACCGGAATTGACCGCGCGATCGATGCGCTGGCCCACGAAGACGCGTCCCGCGGCGTTGACGAGCATTACGCCCACGCACGGGCGGTAGGGCAAAGTGGCTGGATCGATTGTCATGACGGCGCGCGTTACCCGCCCTTACGCTCCAGCATCAAGCGGATTGCGCCGTAAATCGCGTGCATATCGTCCTGCGCGCTCGGCAGCGCCTTGCGCAGCGTGGTGAACCCGTGGATCGAGCCGCGCATTTCCATGAACGTCACGTCGCGGCCGGCGTCGATCAGCGCCTTGGCATAGGCGCGGCCCTGATCGCGGATCGGATCGAGGCTGGCGGTGACGAGCACTGTCGGCGGAGCGGCGGTGTGCGTGCCGAGGAGGGGAAACGCGCGCTTGTCGCCCGGCTTTGCGGCGTAGGCATCGTGAAACCAGTTCATCGAATCGCGCGTGAGCAGGTGCCCTTCGGCAAAGTCGCTGTATGAGGGATGGTCGAGGTTCTCGTCGGTTGCGGGGTACAGCGGCACCTGGAGGATCACCGGAACGCCGGCTACGGTGTCGCGCAGAGCCTCGGCCACCGCGATTGCCATGTTGCCCCCCGCGCTGTCGCCCATCGTGATCAGCCCGGTGATTTCGCGCCCCAGCGCCGATGGATTGCCCGCGATCCACCGCGCCGCTGCCTCGCAATCGTCGTGCGCCGCGGGAAACGCATGCTCAGGGGCAAGGCGGTAATCGACCGCGATCACCGGCAGGTCGAGCGCGGCGGCGATATCGCTGCACAGCGCGTGGTGGGTTTCCAGATCGCCGATCACCCACCCGCCGCCGTGGAAGAACACCACCGCGGGGCCGGGCTCGCGGGTTTCGCGCGTGTCGTAGAGCCGCAGGGGGATGTCGCCCGCGGCTCCCGGACAAATGAGGTCGCGGATAACCGCCAGCGCATGCGGTTCGGCCTCACCCAGCGGGACCATCGCGACGTATTGCGCCCGGGCCTCTGCAGGTGAGATTTCGTGCATCTTGGGGCCGGGGACCGAATTGAGGAACGCCAGGAAGGCCTTCACATCGGGGCGGGTGTAGTGTTCGGTCATCGTCATCCTCTCGGCAGCCGCCTCGTCCGGGCTTGGCGTGTTTCCCACTGGTTAGGTTGCGATTTGCACCTTGACTAGCGGCTTCACCGCTCCGACGCTGATCGGCCGGTTGATCGTGCGACAGAAATTCTTGATTGCACGGCGGCGGGAGAGGAATAGGGACCCCGCGACCGGCCGCACGCGGCGCGGGAGCCCCTCGCAGATGGAATCCGAATGGCCACGCAGATCGCCGAAACCGCCGCCCCCGAGCCTGTGACAAACCCCGAGAGTGAAAACGTCGTCGTTCGCTTTGCCGGCGACAGCGGCGACGGGATGCAGCTTACCGGCGGGCAGTTCACGCTGTCGACCGCGCTGGCGGGCAGCGACCTGGCCACGTTCCCCGATTTCCCGGCTGAAATCCGCGCGCCGCAAGGCACGTTGTTCGGCGTCTCGGCCTTTCAGATCAACTTCGGGTCGAGCCAGATCGATACCGCCGGCGACGCTCCGGATGTGCTGGTGGCGATGAACCCCGCCGCACTCAAGACCAACGTCGGCGCGCTCAAGCCCGGCGGGCTGGTGATCGCGGACACCGGCGAATTCGGCAAGCGCAACCTCGACAAGGCCAAGTACGCGGTCAGCCCGCTCGACGATGGCAGCCTGGCCAAATGGCAGGTCATGGCGTTCGACATCAGCGCGTTGACATTGGAGGCGGTCAAGCCGTTCGGGCTGGGCAACAAGGAAGCGCTGCGCTGCAAGAACATGTGGACGCTGGGGCTGGCGCTGTGGATGTTCGACCGCGACCGCGCGCCGATCGTGGACTGGCTCAACGACAAGTTCCGCAAGATGCCGGTGCTGGCGCAGGCCAACATCGCCGCGCTCAACGCGGGGCACGCCTATGGTGAAACCGCCGAGCTTTCCGGCCCGCTGCGCCAGCGCCAGATCGGCCCTGTCGAAAGCGCGCCGGGGCTTTACCGGACGGTGACCGGGGCGGAGTCGGTAAGTCTTGGACTCGTCGCAGGCGCGCAGCTTGCCGGCCTGCCGATGTTCTTCGGCGGCTACCCGATTACCCCGGCCTCGGCGATCCTGCATCATCTCGTCCGGCTCAAGGAGTTCGGGATCACCACGTTCCAGGCCGAGGACGAGATCGCCGCGATATGCTCGGCCATCGGCGCGAGCTATGCCGGCCAGCTTGGGGTGACGTCCTCCTCGGGACCGGGGATCGCGCTCAAGGGTGAGGCGATGGGGCTGGCGATCATGACCGAACTGCCGCTGGTCATCGTGAATTCGCAGCGCGGCGGGCCGTCGACCGGCCTCCCGACCAAGACCGAGCAGAGCGACCTCTACCAGGCGGTCTATGGCCGCAACGGCGACGCGCCGCTGCCCGTGGTTTCCGCGCGCAGCCCGGCCGATGCGTTCGACGCGGCAATCGAGGCGGTTCGACTCGCGGTCACCTATATGACCCCGGTGATCCTCCTTACCGATGGCTACATCGCCAACGCCGCCGAGCCGTGGAAAGTCCCCGATCCGAGCACTTACACGCCGTTCCCAGTGTCGTTTCTAAAAGAGAAGAACGCCGGCGACGAGCTGCTTCCGTACAAGCGCGACGCCAGCGGTGCCCGTCCGTGGATCAAGCCGGGGACGCCGGGGCTGATGCACCGCATCGGCGGGATCGAGAAAGCCATCGACACCGGCCACATCGATTATTCGCCCGCCACTCACCAGGCGCAGACCGACGCGCGCCGCGCCAAGATCGACGGGATCGCCCAGGATATTCCCGCGCAGGACGTCTGCCTCGGCGATACCAGCGGCAAGCTTGCGGTCGTCGGCTGGGGCAGCACCTACGGCCCGATCCACCAGGCGGTGCTGCGCATGCGCAGGCGCGGGCTGGACGTCAGCCACATCCACGTCCGCCACATCTGGCCGCTGCCGGCAAATCTGGGCGACTTGCTAAGGGGTTACGCGCGGATCCTCGTCCCCGAGATGAACACCGGCCAGTTCAAGACGGTGCTGCGCGATCAATACCTCGTCGATGCCCAGCCGCTAACCAAGACCAGCGGTCAGCCGTTCACGATCGCCGAGATCGAGGACGCGATCTGCGACGCCCTCGGCACGCCCCGAGGCGGCGATTTCGGCGGAGAAGTCGACGCGGATACGACCCAGTTGCCCAGTATCGAGGCTGTGAACCCATGAACGAAATGACCAAGATCGCCGCGGTGACCACGCTCAAGGATTGGGAAACCGACCAGGAGGTCCGCTGGTGCCCAGGCTGCGGCGACTACGCGATCCTCAAGGCGGTGCAGCGCACGATGCCCGAGATCGGCGCGGACCCGGCAAACACCGTGTTCGTCAGCGGGATCGGCTGCTCGAGCCGGTTTCCCTACTACATGGAAAGCTACGGGTTCCACACGATCCACGGCCGCGCGCCCGCGGTGGCGACGGGGATCAAGCTCGCCAATCCGGAGCTCGACGTGTGGATCATCACCGGCGATGGCGACGCGCTGTCGATCGGGGGCAACCACACGATGCATGTCCTGCGGCGCAATCTCGATTGCCAGATCATGCTGTTCAACAACGAGATCTACGGGCTGACCAAGGGGCAGTATTCGCCCACCAGCCGCGTCGGCACGACCAGCCCGTCGACCCCGCAGGGCTCGGTCGACCGCCCCGCCAGCCCGTGCGCGTTCGCGCTGGGCGCAGGCGCACGGTTCGTTGCGCGCGGGTTCGATATTTCGAAGAACCTGCCCGACGTGCTCAAGGCCGCGCACGCGCACAAGGGCGCCGCGTTCATCGAGATTTTCCAGAACTGCATCGTCTACAACAAGGACGTGTTCAACGATTTCGCGATGCCCAAGGGCGCCGAGGACCGCCAGTTGTGGGTCCAGGCGGGCGAGCCGATGCTATTCGCCAAAGGCACCAAGGGGATTGCGCTGGATGTCGCAGCGCTGACCCTCAAGGTCGTCGATGTAATCGATGGCGATTGGCAAACGGCGGGAGTTATCGTCCACGATGTGACCAATCGCTCAGTCGCGCACATGCTGGTCGAACTGCCGTTCGGGCCATTCCCGATGGCGCTCGGCGTGATCTACGACGACCCCCGTCCGACGTATGAGGAAGCCGTTCGCTCCCAGAACGCCGCGGCCGCCAAGGGCAAGGTGCCCGACATGGCGGCGCTGCTGGCCAAGGGCCAGACGTGGACTGTCGATGCGGGTGCGGGGCATCAGGGCTAGCTATCGCTAGCGGAGCGCGCAGTCTTTCACACGGGCTTGGCCTACTCAGGATGAACGGGGTGGGGGTGCGGGCGGCGCACCAATCTCCCCCGGCGTCGCTCCCTCCAAGGCATCGCGCGCGTGTTCGGCGACGGCTTTGGCCGGACGGTGGAGCAGCGCCGAGGCGGTGAAGGCCCAGGCGGCGCCGCCGGTCCAGCCGGCGATCACGTCGGTTGGCCAGTGGACCCCGAGCCACACGCGGCTCAGCGCGATCAGCAGCGATAAAACCATCGCGCTGGCGATCAGGGTCGCCCGCACGCTCTGCCGCGGGCTCAGCGCCGCGAAGGCGAGCGCGATACCGATGTAGACGACTGCCGCATTGAAGCTGTGCCCGCTGGGGAAGCTGGTCCCACCGGCCTGGGTCAGGTGCGGCACGATCGTCGGGCGCGGGCGGCCGACGAAATGCTTGATCGCGCTGTCGACGATCCAGCCGCCGACGATCGTCCCCGCCAGCAGCACGGCTTCGCGCCGCAGCCGCAGGAACAGCAGCGCGGCTATCGCTCCCAGCGCGACGATGTGGCGCAGGAGCACGCCGCCCAGCGCGGTGAAATCGCGGACCCCTTCGCCCAGCCACGCCGCGCCGCGCGGGTGAAAATCGGCGCCGGTGCGCCAGAACATCATCCCCGCACTATCGAACCCGGCGCTCGATCCGCTGCGCACTGCAACCACCGTGGCGCCGAACGCCGTCCACAGTACCGCCGCAGCGATCAACGCATGGCGCGGATCGATGCGGAAGCCGCGCGCGGGCAAAGCGATCGTTTCGGCGGGACGGGGCTGATCGTTGGTCATCGCGTTTCAATCCTTGTTGGCGCTGTCCGTTCCCCGGCGCCGGGCACCCCCTCAACCGCCGAGCATCGCACCGCCCAGCGCAAACGCGCCGGTCCACCAGCCCGTGCCGAGCAGCCACCCGGCGGCAATGTCGGTGGGCCAGTGGACGCCCAGCCAGACGCGGCTGAAGGCGACCGCGAACGATATCGCCACGCCGCCGATCACCGCGGGAACCAGCCACGCGCCGAGCAGCGGGGCGCAGGCCAGCGCCAACCCGCAATAGACCAGCGAGGCGTTGAGCGTATGTCCGCTCGGAAAACTGGGTCCACCGGCCTGGGCGAGGTGCGGCACCACCGTCGGGCGCTCGCGCTTGAACACCTTCTTGACGACCCCATCGATAAGCCAGCCGCTGGCCAGGGCTGCCACCAGCCACAAGGCGTTTGGCGCATAGCCTTGGGTGTAAAGCCAGCCGGCCAGCGGCAGGGCGATGGCATAACGCAGCACCGGACCGCCCAACTGGGTCAGCATGCGCATCACCGGTGCCCAGCCCATCCCCAACCGCGGCGTGCCATCGGGCAGCCGCAGCGATGTGATCCCGCGGATATCGAACGCCTTGGTCCGTCCACGCTTGACCAGCAGGTCGAGGACGAAGAACCCGGCGAAACAGGCGATCGCGGCGAGCAAGGCGGGAAGGCTGTAGATGGCAAACGGCATGGGGCGTTCTACGCACTGGCGATGTCAGCGCAAGTTTGCCGGGGCGCAGCGGGTGTCCTACAGCGGTTCGCTCTGTGACAACCGAGCGATGCCGGGAAGGAATATCAGCGTCTTGCCGCCTGAGGCCCGCGCCTTCGCGGAGGATCGTGAGCGCACATGCACCGCGGCCCCGCGCAGGCGGAGGCCTCAGGCAGAAACGCGCAAACCGGATGCCTGCGCCGCCCGCCAACCGAGGATCGAGCCGATTTTTTCTGTTTCCTGGACCCCGTCAATTTCGTCAGCTTCCGCGTCAACTTCGGCGGTCTGGCGATGAGCGCGGCGCAGATCGTCTGGCTCCGGCGCGACTTGCGCCTGGCCGATCAGGCCGCGCTGGTCGCCGCTGCGGAGCGGGGTCCGGTGATCCCGGTCTATGTCCTCGACGATATCGGGGCGGGCGCGCGCAAGCTGGGCGGTGCGTCGCGCTGGTGGCTGCACCATTCGCTGTCCTGGCTGGCGCAGGCGCTGGAGGCACGCGGTTCGCGGCTGGTGCTGCGGCGGGGCAATGCGGCGCAGGTGCTGGCCGAGATCGCGCAGGAGGCCGGGACGCGCAGCGTTCATGCACTCCACCACTACGAGCCGTGGTGGCGCGCGGCGGAAACTGCGGTGGCGGCGCGACTCGATCTGACGCTGCACGATGGCAACTACCTCACGCCGCCCGGAACCGTGAAGACCGGCGGGGGCACGCAGTACCGGATCTTTACGCCGTACTACCGCCGCCTCCTCGATACGATGCCCCCGCCCGCACCGCTGCCCGTGCCGGTACTGGACTCACCGGCGCAGTGGCCGGTTTCCGACATCCTTGCCGACTGGTCGTTGCTACCGGCCAATCCCGATTGGTCGACCGGGTTCGCTAGGTTCTGGCAGGTGGGCGAGAACGCGGCCCATGCCCGGCTCACCGAGTTCGCCGATGACGTCGCGGCCTACGATCGCGCGCGCAATCTGCCCTCGGTCGGCGGCACCTCGCGGCTCTCACCCCACCTCCACTGGGGCGAGCTATCGCCGGGACAGGTGTGGCACGCGCTCGCGCGGGGGCAGTCCGAGAGCTTCTTGCGCGAGATCGTCTGGCGAGACTTCGCGCAAAACCTGATCGCGCAGTTCCCCGATTACGGAGACCGCGGATATCGCCGCGAATACGAAATGCTGGCCTGGCGCTATCCCGCGCAGGACCGCGCCGCCGCCAAGGACCTCGCGGCCTGGCAGCGCGGGCGCACCGGTTATCCGATCGTCGACGCCGGGATGCGCCAGCTGTGGGCAACGGGCTGGATGCACAACCGCGTGCGGATGATCGCGGCCAGCTTCCTGGTCAAACATCTGCTGATCGACTGGCGCGAAGGCGAACGCTGGTTCTGGGATACGCTGGTCGATGCCGATCTCGGCAACAATGCGACCAACTGGCAGTGGATTTCCGGGAGCGGTGCCGATGCCAGCCTGTTTACGCGGATCATGGCGCCGCTGACGCAGTCGGCCAAGTTCGATGCCGCGGCCTATATCCGCGAATGGGTGCCCGAACTGGCGGGGCTGCCCGACGCCGCGATCCATGAGGCCGTGCCGCTTTCGCCCGGCTATCCCGCCCGTATCGTCAGCCATGTCGCGGCGCGCGAACGGGCGCTGGCGGCCTATCGTGCAATCAAGGCAAAACCCGCGTGAGGCGATTGCGGGCAAGCTTCCTGCGCGCCATAGGAACGCGATGAACGCGCAATCGCCGGTAAGGGGAGCCGAGCTGCTGCAGGCAGGCCGGATCGGGATCGGGCCGCACTGGCTCGCGCGGCTCGCCGCGGGCGGGTTTCAGCGCGTGCTCGACCGGATCGACCGCGGGCTGGCGAGCGGCCGGATCGAGACGACATTGCCCGATGGAACGATCCGCGTGCTGGGCGGACGGGCGCCGGGGTTCACCGCGATCGTGACGCTGCACAGCTGGAACGCGCTGATCCGGCTTGCCACGGGCGGATCGGTCGGGTGGTACCAGGCATGGGAAGCGGGCGAGTGGAGCAGTCCCGATCCGGTCCCTCTGTTCGCGCTGTTCATGGCCAACGCCGCCACGCTGGGCGGGGCCGCGCGCGCGCGCGGTCCATGGCGGCTGGCGATGCGCACGCTCCACGCGCTGCGCCGCAACACCCACGGCGGCGCGGCGCGAAACGTCGCGGCGCACTACGACCTCGGCAATGATTTCTACGGAGCCTGGCTGGGCGAGCTGCGCGTCTATTCGAGCGCGATGTTCGAAGACCAGCCCGCACCCAGCCGCTGGCAGCAACACATGTCGCCGCTCGATTTCGCGCAGTTGTCCAAAATCTCCACGGTCATCGCCCGAATGAAAGTCGACCACACGTCACGCGTGCTTGAGATCGGGTGCGGGTGGGGGGCGCTGGCAGCCGCGCTGGCGGGAACCGCGGCATCGGTCGAAGCGATCAGCCTGTCGGATGAGCAACTCGCCTACTGCCGCCGCCGGCAAGAGCTGGGCGGCCAGCCCCGCGATAGCCAGCCCCTCGAGGGCCAGCCCCGTGAAGGCAAGCCTCGGAACACGTCCGCCAACCTCCAGTTCCGCAAACTCGACTACCGCGACGTTTCGGGCACCTACGACGCCATCGCCAGCATCGAGATGGTCGAGGCCTTGGGCCGCGCCTACTGGCCCTCGTTCCTGGGTGTGGTCGCGGGCGCGCTGCGGCCGGGCGGGCGGGCGGTGATCCAGTATATCTCGATCCGCGACGATCTGTTCGATGCCTACGCCGCCAGTGCGGACTTCATCCAGACCTATGTCTTCCCTGGCGGAATGCTGATCCGCACCTCGGAATTCCGCGCCCTGGCCGAAGCGCGCGGGCTGATCTGGCACGACGAGGTCAGCTTCGGCAATCACTATGCCGCCACGCTCGAGGCTTGGCGCGCAAACTTCGACGCCGCGGTCGAGGAAGGGCGCCTGCCCGCGGGCTTCGACGACAAGTTCGTCCGGCTATGGCGCTATTACCTGATGTACTGCGAGGGCGGTTTCGGCGGCGGCGGGATCGATGTTTCGCAAGTCACGCTGGTGAAGGGCGGTTGACCCATCCAGGCTCAGCCGGCGATCAGGCGACAGTGCGAAAGACCCCGTCGCCGCGCCAGCGACTGAGGACGTTGTCGTGGACGATCGGGCTGAGGAGGTTGGAGAAGCCGCAGCCGACCAAGCTGTTTTGCCACCAGACCACTTCGGCCTGGAGCGACTCGAGGCCGGGCAGGGTCAGCCAGCACAGCGACCCGGGATGCATCCGGTTGACCGACGCGGCAGAAAACCCGCTCAGCGAAAGATCGTGGACCACGGTCTGGAAACTGCGCGTGCCGGAGGCACGCAACGACGCGGGAATCGCCAGCCGGGTGCGCGGGGCGGATCGATCTTCCTGTGCGGCAATCTCGTAACGATTGGCCGACGATGTAACCGTCATCAGATCGCTCATCGTGAATTCCCGTCTCGAGATTGGCGTGCGGATCGGCCCGGACGCTTGCTCGATCATGGAGCGATGGGTTTACCGCCGCGTTATCCGGGCTGGTTAATGCGCGTGCGGTGCCCGCTGGGATAATCCTCGCCGATCAGGCGGACGATCGCGGCCGCGACGGCTTCGGGCGGCTTCACGCTGGCCGGGTCTTCGCCGGGATAGGCGCGCGCGCGCATCGCGGTGCGGGTTGCACCGGGATCGACGATGGCGACGCGAACGTTGGAGATCGCCCGGGTTTCCGCCGCATAACTGGCCATGATATTGTCGAAGGCCGCCTTGGTTGCGGCATAGGCCCCCCAGTACGGCCGCGGTTCGGCGCCGACGCTGCTGGTCAGCCCGATCACGCGCGCACGCGCCGATTTGCGCAGCATCGCATCGAAATTGGCAATCAGCGCCTGGGTCGCGAGGACGTTAACCGTAAGCGCGCGGTTGAACGCCTGACCGTCGATATCGGCCACCGACGACAACTGCGGCAGGACCGCCGCGCCGATCACAAGGATATCGAGCGCGCTCCACCGCCCGGAAATGGCGCTGGCCAGCCGGGCGACCCCGTCGGGCTCGGCCAGATCGACCGGAGCGATCGTGGCGTTCCCGCCCGCCGCGAAAATCCGTTCCTCGACCGCCTCGAGCGCCTTGGTATCGCGCCCGGTGAGGACGACATGCGCGCCCGCTGCGGCAAGCGCTTCGGCGGTGGCGGCGCCGATCCCGCGGCTCGCCCCGGTGACGAGCGCGAGCTGTCCGGCAAGCCCGCTCATGCGACCCGCTCGACCCTTTCGACGGGGAACGAAAGCTGCGCCGGGGTCTCGCGTTCGCCGAGATCGGTGAGGCGGGTGGGATAATCGCCGGTAAAGCAGGCATCGCAGAACTGCGGACATTTGGCGTTGCGCCCGGCCTCGCCAACCGCGCGGTAGAGCCCGTCGATGCTGACGAAAGCGAGGCTGTCGGCGTGGATGAAATCGGCCATCGCGGCGATGTCCATCTGCGCGGCGAGCAGCTTGGAGCGTTCGGGGGTATCGACCCCGTAGAAGCACGAATGCTCGGTCGGCGGGCTGGCGACGCGCATGTGGACTTCGGCTGCGCCGGCATCGCGCATCATCTGGACGATTTTCATCGAAGTCGTGCCGCGAACGATCGAATCGTCGATCAGGACGATCCGCTTGCCCTCGACGAGCGCGCGGTTGGCGTTGTGCTTGCGCTTGACGTCGGCGTTACGCGCGCCGTCCGACGGCTGGATGAAGGTGCGGCCGACGTAGTGCGAGCGGATGATCCCGAGTTCGAACGGGATCCCCGATTCCTGCGCATAGCCGATCGCCGCGGGGACTCCGCTGTCGGGTACCGGGATCACCAGATCGACCGGAGCCGGGGCCTCACGCGCCAGTTCGGCACCGATCGCCTTGCGCACCGCATAGACCGAGCGCCCGTCGAGCACCGAATCCGGGCGGCTGAAATAGACGTGTTCGAAGATGCACGGACGCGGGGCGCAGGCGCCGAACGGGCGGTGGCTGGAGACTGTGCCGTCATGATCGACCACGACCAGTTCGCCGGGCTCGATCGCGCGGACGAACTCGGCGCCGACCACGTCGAGCGCGACGGTCTCGCTGGCGAAGATCACTGCGCCCCCATCCCTTGGACCGATCCGGCCCATCTGGAGCGGGCGGATGCCAAGCGGATCCCGGCAGGCGATCATGCCCTGCGGGGTCATGCAGATCAGCGAATAGGCGCCCTCGACCAGCCGCAGCGCATCGACGAAACGGTCGAGCAAGGTCGGATAGCGGCTGGTCGCGACCAGATGGATGAGGACTTCGGTGTCCGACGTCGACTGAAAGATCGCGCCCTTGCGCACCAGATCGCGCTTGAGGTGCATCGCATTGGAGATGTTGCCGTTGTGCGCCACCGCGAACCCGCCCGAGGCAAGATCGGCGAACAGCGGCTGGACGTTGCGCAGCCCGGTGCCCCCGGTGGTCGAGTAGCGGACATGGCCCGTGGCCATCTCGCCCGGCAGTTCGGCAATCGCGCTGCCCGCAGAGAAGTTGGCCGCGACATGGCCGAGCCCGCGCCGCGAATAGAACTCGGCACCGTCGAAGCTCGTGATTCCGACCGCCTCCTGCCCGCGATGCTGGAGCGCGTGGAGCCCCAATGCGACCATCGCGGCAGCGTCGGCATGACCGATGACGCCGAAAATCCCGCACTCTTCATGCAGGACGTCCCCGTCATCATCGTGAAACGGAGTAGTGCGATGGGCCGGGCCGACGGGGTGCGCCGGGTCGCTGATCAAGTCGCTGGGGGGCATGATTCGCGGATACCGATGCTGCGGGTGGGCGCTCGTGCTTTGTCGGCAAAGCCGCGCGAAGGCAAGCTGTCAGCGGTGAGCGGAGACGATGCGGCCGGGCATACGCACGGCTATACGATGGCCCGGGCCGGGAAACCCGTTGCTAGTGCCCCGCGCGCCTCGTACATGCGCCTTCCCTATTCGCCGTCCCCGCCCTTGGTCGGGCTGCCGGTCCATCCCCGAAAACGAGCCACGCCGCTTGATCCTTTCCCCCTTCGAATGGACTATCGCCAAACGCTATATGCTGCCGGGGCGCGGCGAGGCGTTCATCGCGCTGGTCGCCGGGATCAGTCTGGCTGCGGTCATGCTCGGGGTGGCCGCGCTGGTCATCGTGATGAGCGTGATGAACGGGTTCCGCGCCGAACTGCTCGACAAGATCGTCGGGCTCAACGGCCACGCCGTGATCCAGGCGTATGGCGGCCGGCTGGAGAATTGGCGCGAGGTTCTCCAGGAAGTGCGCGCGACCCCGGGGGTGACGCGCGCTTCGCCGCTGATTGAACAGCCGCTGCTGACCAGCTTCAACGGCCGGGTCGCCGCGATCCTGGCGCGGGGCAACACCGCTGAGGACATCCGCAGGATCCAGCCGCAACTCCAGATGGGCAACCTCGGCGACCTTACGCCGGGCGCGGGCAACGTCGCGATCGGCGCGCGGCTGGCGGAGAACCTGGGTGCGCGGGTCGGCGACACGATCACGATCATCAACCCGCAGGGGCGCGCCACGCCGTTCGGCACGGTCCCGCGCCAGATCGCCTACCGCGTTGCGGCGATCTTCGAAATCGGGGTTTATGACTACGACGAGCGGTTCGTGGTGATGCCGATCGAGGATGCGCAGACGCTGATGCTGACCGGCGATTCGATCGGGATGATCGAGGTCAAGACTACCGATCCCGATACGGTTTCGGAAACGCTGCGCCCGCTCCAGCGCAAGCTTGCCGGGCAAGCGGTGGTGACCGACTGGAAGACGATCAACTCCTCGCTGTTCGAGGCGCTCGCGGTCGAGCGCGTGGCGATGTTCGTGGTCCTCTCGATCATCGTCCTGGTCGCGGTGTTCAACATCCTTTCGTCGCTGATCATGCTGGTCCGTGCCAAGACCCGCGACATCGCGATCCTGCGGACGATGGGCGCGACGCGGCGCTCGCTGCTCAAGGTGTTCGTCACGATCGGCTCGGTAATCGGCGCGCTGGGCACGCTGGCGGGGCTGGGGCTGGGGTTCGTGTTCCTGTATTTCCGCCAGCCGGTGGTTCACGGGGTCGAGATGCTGACGGGGCAGAACCTGTGGGATCCATCGATCCGCTTCCTCACCGAATTGCCGAGCCGGACCGACCCGGTCGAGGTCGCGACGATCAGCGTCATGGCGCTGGTATTCAGTTTCCTCGCCACGCTGTACCCGGCGATGAAGGCGGCGAGCACCGACCCCGTACAGGTGCTGCGCTATGAATGACGTGCCAAGCCCGGCGGTCGTCGAACTTACCGGACTGACGCGCTCGTTCCGCCAGGGCGACGTGACTATCGAGGTCTTGCGCGGGGTCGACCTGACTGTGCGCCAGGGCGAGATCGTCGCGCTGCTGGGCCCCTCGGGGTCGGGCAAATCGACGATGCTGCAGGCGATCGGGCTGCTCGAAGGCGGGTTCGGCGGGCACATCGCGATCGCCGGAAACGATGCCGCCGCGCTTTCGGGCGACGAGCGCACGCGCCTGCGCCGCGATCACATCGGCTTCGTCTATCAGTTCCATCATCTGCTCCCCGATTTCAGCGCGATCGAGAACGTGATCCTGCCACAGCTAGTGGCCAATGCGCCGCGCGAGCAAGCGGCCGAGCGCGCGCGCGAATTGCTCGGCGCGCTGGGGCTGGGAGAACGGCTCGACCACCGTCCAAGCCAGCTTTCGGGCGGCGAACAGCAGCGCGTGGCGGTCGCCCGCGCGCTTGCCAACCGGCCCGCGCTGGTGCTGGCAGACGAACCGACGGGCAACCTCGATGAAGCCACCGCCAACAAGGTGCTCGGCGAATTCGTCAAGCTGGTCCGCGGTGAGGGCAGTGCGGCGATCGTTGCAACCCACAACGAGCGCCTGGCGCTGGCCATGGACCGCGTCTTCCGGCTTCACGACGGCCGGCTCGAATAGCCAAAGGAAACGACCATGAGCACGATTGCCGATTTCACCGCAAAGCTCCCCGGCGGCGGCGAAGCCAGCCTGGCCGACAAGCTCGGCAAGGTGGTGCTGATCGTTAACACCGCGTCCAAATGCGGGTTCACCCCGCAGTACGAAGGGCTCGAGGCGCTGCACCGCAAATACGGACCCCAAGGTTTCGAGGTCCTGGCATTCCCGTGCAACCAGTTCGGCGCGCAGGAACCCGGCAACGCCGAGGAAATCGCCAGTTTCTGCAGCCTCAAGTACGACGTCTCGTTTCCGTTGATGGACAAGATCGAGGTCAACGGCGCGGGCACCCCGCCGCTTTACGACTGGCTTAAGAAGGAAGCGCCCGGGCTGATGGGCAGCCGCTCGATCAAATGGAACTTCACCAAGTTCCTGATCGGACGCGATGGCCAGGTGGTCCGGCGCTACGCCCCGACCGACAAGCCCGATGACATCGCCAAGGATATCGCCGCACTCCTGTGACGCTGGCGGATAAGCGCGCGGCACCCCCTTACGAATCGCGCCGCGTGTCCTAACATCGGTGAATGGCCCACGTTCCGTTCGTCCCCTTGCGCGTCTTTTCGAGCTACACGATGCTCGACGGGGCGATCGATCCCAAGGCGATCGCCCGCCTGGCGAAGGAGCGCGGCTTTCCCGCCATCGCGATCACCGATCGCAACGGGCTGTACGGCGTCGTGCCGTTCGCCAATGCCTGCCGCGAACATGGCATCCAGCCGATCATCGGCACGCTGCTCGGGGTCTGCCGCGAAGGCTCGACCAAGCTCGATTGGCTGGGGCTTTATGCGCAGGACGAGGCAGGCTGGCTCAACTTGTGTCACCTCGTCAGCAAGGCGCACCTCGGCCGCCCGCTCGAGCTCGAGCCGCATGTCGCGCTGGCGGACCTGGAAGGATACACTGCCGGGCTGATCGCGTTGACCGCGGGGGGCGAAGGCGCGCTGGCGCGGCACCTTGCGGATGGACAGGTCGATGCGGCAGAAGCCTATGCGGCGACGCTCGAAGCGTTGTTCCCCGGCAAGCTCTACATCGAATTGGCGCGGCGCGGGAACCCGGTCGAGGATGCTGCCGAAGTGGCGCTGATCGATCTGGCCTATGCGCGCGACTTGCCGCTGGTTGCCACCAACCCGGCCAGCTTCGCCGATCCGCATTTCCACCCCGCGCACGACGCCATGCTGTGCATCGCCAATGCCACGCACATCGACGCGGCGGATCGCCCCCGGTCGAGCCGTGAGGCGTTCGTCAAGTCGGCGCCGATGATGCTCGAGATTTTCGCCGACCTGCCCGAGGCGACCGCCAACACGCTGGTCGTGGCGCAGCGCTGCGCATTCGCTCCGCCCAAGCGCAAACCGATTCTTCCCAGCCTGGCGGGCGATCTCGAAGGCGAAGCGCGGATGCTGGGCGAAGATGCACGCGCCGGGCTGACCGCGCGGCTGGCCAATTACCAACTGAGCGAAGACGAGCTCAAGGTCTACACCGACCGGCTCGCGTTCGAGATCGACGTGATCAACGGAATGGGCTTCGGCGGGTATTTCCTGATCGTGGCCGATTTCATCAAGTGGGCCAAGGAGCAGGGCATCCCGGTGGGCCCGGGGCGCGGATCGGGGGCGGGCAGCGTCGTCGCGTGGTCGCTGACCATCACCGATCTCGATCCGCTCAAGCTCGGCCTGCTGTTCGAACGCTTCCTCAACCCCGAACGCGTGTCGATGCCCGATTTCGATATCGACTTCTGCGAAACCCGGCGCGGTGAAGTGATCCGCTATGTCCAGGCCAAGTACGGCCACGATCACGTCGCGCAGATCATCACTTTCGGCAAGCTCAAGGCCCGCGCGGTGCTGCGCGATACCGGGCGCATCCTCCAGATGAGCTATGGCCAGGTCGATCGCTTGTGCAAGCTCGTCCCCAACCACCCGACCGACCCGTGGACCCTGCCGCGCACGCTCAACGGCGTGTCCGAATTCCGCCGCGAGTACGAAACCAACGATGAGGTCAAGCGGCTGGTCGACCTGGCGATGCAGCTTGAAGGTCTGCCGCGGAACAGCTCGACCCACGCTGCGGGCGTGGTCATCGGCGACCGTCCGCTGGCACAGCTCGTGCCGCTGTACCGCGATCCGCGCTCGGACATGCCGGTGACCCAATTCGACATGAAGTATGTCGAGGATTCGGGGCTGGTGAAGTTCGATTTCCTCGGATTGAAGACGCTCTCGGTGCTGCGCAAGGCGCTCGACCTGCTTGCCCGGCGTGACATCGCGATCGATCTCGACGCGCTGACGTGGGACGATCCGGGGGTCTACAAGTTGCTCCAGGCGGGCGACACCGTCGGCGTGTTCCAGCTCGAAAGCGAAGGCATGCGCCGCGCGCTCGCCGCGGTGAAGCCGAGCAACTTCGGCGACATCATCGCCATCGGCGCACTTTATCGGCCCGGCCCGATGGACAACATTCCGCTGTTCGGTCGGCGCAAGAACGGGCTTGAGGCGATCGAATATCCGCACCCCAAGCTCGAGGCGATCCTTGCCGAAACCTACGGGATCATCGTCTATCAGGAACAGGTGATGCAGGCCGCGCAGGTCCTCGCGGGCTATTCGCTCGGCGACGCCGATCTCCTGCGCCGCGCGATGGGCAAGAAAGTCCAGGCCGAGATGGACGCGCAGCGCCAGCGGTTCGTCGACGGCTGCCTGGCCAGCTCGGGGATCGAGGCGCGCAAAGCCAACGAGCTGTTCGACCTCATCGACAAATTCGCCGGCTATGGTTTCAACAAGAGCCACGCCGCGGCCTATGCCCTGCTGTCGTACCAGACAGCGTGGCTCAAGGTGCATTACCCGCACGAGTTCTATGCCGCATCGATGTGCTTCGACATGCACCAGTCGGACAAGCTCGGCGCGTTCGTGGACGACATGCGCCGCGGCGGGATCGCGCTCGAAGGGCCGGATATCAACCGCTCCGAAGCCGAATTCATCGTCGAGCGGACCGACGACGGTCATGCCGTGCGCTATGCGCTCGCCGGGCTACGCAATGTCGGCGAAAAAGCGATGGAGGCGATCGTCGCCGAGCGTCAGGCCAATGGCTGGTTCGAGACGCTCGACGATCTGTTTGCGCGGCTTCCCGCGGGATCGATGAACCGCCGCCAGCTCGAAAGTCTGGCCGGCGCGGGCGTGCTCGATGCGCTGGAACCCAACCGCGCCGCGCTGGTCGCCAGCGCGGAAAAGCTGCTCGCGGTCGCCGACGAGGCCGAACGGTCGCGCAGTAGCGGGCAGGCCGCGTTGTTCGGCGGCGAGGATCACGTCGCCCCCGCGCTGCGGCTGGTCGAGACCCCGCCGTGGACCGTCGCCGAGGCCATGGCGGCAGAACGCGATACCTTCGGATTCTATTTCGCCGCGCATCCGGTGACCGAATTTCGCGCGGTCGCTTCGGCCAATGGCGCGCTTAGCTATAGCGCGCTGATGCTGACCGGCGGGGGAGGTGCGGGACCCGACGGGCGCCGCCCGGCGGTGATGGCCGCGCTGGTCGAAAAGGTCCAGCGCCGCCGGAGCAAGCGCGGCCGCGATTTTATCGTTGCCGATTTCTCCGATTCCAGCGGTCAATTCTCGGCCACCTGCTTCGAGGACGCGCTCGTCGAACCGCTTGCCAAGTGGGCGGCGGAGGGCACCTGCCTGCTCCTCAACGTCGAGCTCGACAGTCCCAGCCCGGACGAGCCGCCGCGGGTTACCGTGCGCGGCGCGCGCCCGCTAAGCGACGTGCGCAGCGCGGCGCGGATGGTGCTCAGGCTCGACGTCAGCCGGGTCGAAGCGCTGGCCGAGCTTGCGCAGCTGCTCAGTACGGGCGCCGAAGGCCGCGGCGAAGTAATCGCGACGCTGCGCACCGCAGGCGAGGATCAGCCGGTGATACGGCTCGGCCGCGATTTCCAGCTCGATGGTGAAATCGCCGAACGCTTGGCTTTTATCGAAGGTATCGCCAATGTGTCGCTCACCGCGCGCCGCGGGCCCAGTCACCTGAGGCTCGTTGCATAGAATAGCGCGGGGCGGGAGACGGCGGTTTTGAACAATCCGGGGTACAGCGATCTGGGGTCGATGCAGGATTGGGATCTGCGCGTCACGCACCTCCTCGATCATGCAGCGCGCGAATACGGCCACCGTGAGATCGTCACGCGCTGGGCCGATGGCAGCGAGACTCGGACCGACTGGGCGGGCATCCGCCGCGACGCTCTCAAGATGACGCAGGCCCTGCGTGCCGCGGGGGTGCGCAAGGGTGACCGCGTTGCGACGCTGGCGATGAACCACAGCCGGCACCTGGTTTCGTGGTACGGCGCGGTCGGCTGCGGCGGGGTGCTCCACACGATCAATCCGCGCCTGTTCGACGATCAGCTCGATTACATCGCCAACCATGCTGAGGACAAAGTTCTCCTCTACGACGCCGTGTGGCAGGGCGTGGTCGATCGGATGAAGAGCCGCTGGACCTCGATCGAGCATTACATCTGCTTCGATTCGGCGGATCACGCGCCAGCATTCGAGGACTGGATCGGCGCTTACGATGGCGACACCACCTGGGACACCGGCGACGAGCGCGATCCGTGCATGCTGTGTTATACCAGCGGCACCACCGGCCATCCCAAAGGCGTATTGTTCGAACACCGTTCGACGATGCTCCACGCGATGACCGGGGTTACCCCCAATTTCTTCGACCTCGATTCGCGCAGCGTGATGCTGCCCGTGGTGCCGATGTTCCACGCCGCCAGCTGGGGACTGCCGTGGGCGGGAACCATTCCCGGGATCAAATTCGTCTACAGCGCCGTCAACGATCCGGCGGTGCTGTGCGACTTGATGAAGCGCGAAGGAGTGACCCATTCCGCCGGGGTGCCGACGGTGTGGCTGGCAATGTTCAATTACCTCGATTCGGTGGGCCAGGATGTCCGCGACGTCGGCCCGCTCAAGACCGCGATAATCGGTGGATCGGCTGCGCCCAAATTCATGATCGAGCGGCTGATGGCCAACGACGTCCGCGTCGCACACGCCTGGGGGATGACCGAAACCTCGCCTATCGGAACTACCGGGGCGTACCCATGGGACTGGGATCAGATGGAACCGGCGGCGCAGGTCGAGCTGGTCCAGAAGCAGGGCCGCCCAGCGTTCGGGGTCGAGTTGCGCTGTGTCGATCTCGACGATCCGGAGCGCGAGCTGCCGCGCGACGGGGTTACCTCGGGCGCGTTGCAGGTGCGCGGGCCATGGGTGATCAAACGCTATTTCAAGGCCGCCGAGGATGCTGTCGGCACCGACAACTGGTTCGATACCGGTGATGTCGCGGTGATCTTTCCCGACGGCACGCTGCAGCTGACCGATCGGACCAAGGACGTGATCAAGTCGGGCGGCGAGTGGATCAGTTCGGTCGAGCTTGAAAATGCCGCGGTCGGACACCCCGCGGTCGCCGAGGCTGCGGCCATCGGCATCTACCACCCGCGGTGGGACGAGCGCCCGATGCTGATCGTGGTCAAAAAGGACGGCGCCGAGGTCACCGGCGCCGAAATCCGCGACTATCTCGGCGGTCAGGTCGCCAAGTGGTGGCTGCCCGATGCGATCGAGTTCGTGGACGAAATACCCCACACCGGCACCGGCAAGATCAGCAAGAAAGATCTGCGCGAGCGCTTTCGGGATTATAAGCTGGAGAGCTGAGATGGCCCATATCGATCCCGACCGCAAAAACTGGGAAGCGTTCAAGGCGCTCCCGCGCGATACGCCGATCGACATGCTCAACTTGATCAAGTTCCACGATCAGGCACAGTATCCCGTGGGGCATCCAGACCACGGCAAGGGCGTCAGCGGACGCGAGGCTTATGCCAGGTACGCCAGCGGTTTTCGCAAGATAGCGGAAAAACTCGGCGCGAAGATGATCTGGCAGGGCAACCTCGAAACCGCAGTCACCGGCCCCGCGGACGAGTGGGACGAGGCCTTTGTCATGGGCTACCCGAACAGCGCCGCATTCCTCGCGATGGTCACCGATCCTGCGTACAAAGACGATGTCGTGGTGCACCGCACCGCCGCGGTTAAGGATAGCAGGCTGATCCGGTTCGGGAGCGCAGGCTAGCCGGCACATGGATATGCCGTCAGGCGTTTCCGCCAGCGCCGCGTAGATCGCCCAGCCGCGGGGTCTTGGCGACGCGGTCTGCAGCGGCGGGACGGGCATGCATCGCCACCCGGTTTCGGCCGGCGTGCTTGGCCGCGTAAAGCGCCTGGTCGGCGTGCTCGATCAGGTCCTTGCGGCGGACGGTCCGCGGCGCGCCTACCGCGATCCCGATGCTGACGGTGACCCCGACGCTGACTGTGGCGGCCTCATCGTGCTTCACCGCGATCGCCAATTCGGACACGCGCGCGCGGATTCGTTCGGACAAGTGCAGCGCGGCACCGCCAGCGGCCGATGGTGCGACAACGATAAACTCCTCGCCGCCATAGCGCGCCGCGATACTCCCCGCGGCCTCCGCCTCACGCCCGATAACCTGCGCCACCGCGCGGATGCATTCGTCACCGGCCTGGTGGCCGTAATCGTCGTTGAACCGCTTGAAACGATCGATATCGATCATCAGCACTGCCACTGGAAGCCCGGCGTCGAGCGATGCATTGAACGATTCGTCGAAGATCCGCTCAAAGCTGCGGCGATTGGCAAGCCCGGTCAGCGCGTCGCATTCCGACATCTTCCGCAGGGCGTCGTTGGCCGCAAGCAGTTCTTCCTGCGCCAGCCGGGTGCGTAGCGCGAGCAGGAAGTTGCGGTCCTTGAACCGGTTGATGCGCGCCGCCAGCGGACTTAGCGCGAAACACGCGATCACCATAAAAATCGTCAAACCGGGAGCGCGCAGTTCGCTGAGCGGATGATGCGACAAATAGGCGATCAGCATCGCGGCACAGCTAATCGCTTCGGCGCATAGCAAATCCAGGGTGCGCAGGGGCAGGAACAGCGCGATCACCCCGACCGAGAGCGCGGCACCGCTGACATAGCCCTCGGCGATTGTCGGAGCAGCAAAGTTGCCGAGCAAAACCGACGATGCCGCGAACGCCGCCATCGGCAGGGCGTAGGCGCTCATCCGCCAGCGCGGGGGGATTATGTGGGCCAGGGCTGCTGCGAGCAGAAAGGCGGGCATGACGATCAGGCCGCGCAGTCGCAGGCCTTCGGTCCCGATGCCGTTGGCAACATCGATCAACACCGCCAACGCCGAAATGGCCGCGCCGAGCAGGCTGTGGGCGAGCAGTTCGCCCCCGCCGCGGCGCGCCGCTTCGCCAGCGGCCGCAAGCCGAAGCGGTACGGGCCATGCGCGAAACGGCAAATCCC
The DNA here is from genome assembly GCA_025356575.1 of Novosphingobium sp. Classification (GTDB taxonomy): domain Bacteria; phylum Pseudomonadota; class Alphaproteobacteria; order Sphingomonadales; family Sphingomonadaceae; genus Novosphingobium. Next base: position 37,742 of record JANXSP010000095.1, on the reverse strand, counting down.
GCGCGATAGCGTCCTCGACCGCGACGTGTTCGAAATCGAGAAGCTGCGTCGCCATGCGCAGACTTTAGCTGGAAATATGGTTAGAACGCCGCGTCCGCGTCTAAGGTGAAACCCTTATCTATTCGCTCACAGCAGCCGCATCTGGCCGTCGATGCTCGGCTTGCGGAAACCACTGCAATCGAGCCCGATCTTGACCTGGCCAATCCCGCTGCGCTTGCAGGCAAGGCGGAAGCGAGCGCGGAACAGATCGGCCCAAACCCCGCGCGGTTTCATCCGGCTGAAGAAATTGGCGTCGTTGTCCTTTCCGCCCCCGGTCGCATGGGAGCGCACCGATTGGACGATGTGCATGACCTTGTCGCCGCGCTCGGGGAAATGAACGCTGAGCCATTCGCGGAACAGCGGTGCGACTTCGTGCGGCAGGCGCAACATGATCCAGCTGGCAGACTGCACCCCCAGCCGACCAGCCTCGCGCAGGATCGCCTCAAGATGGTGATCGGTGATCGAGGGAATCACCGGCGCGACCGAGACATGCGCCAGCACCCCCGCCGCAACCAGCCTGCCCAGCGCGGCCATCCGTTTGGACGGGGCGCTGGCCCGCGGCTCGAGCAGTCCCGACAGCCGCGGGTCGAGGCTGGTGATCGACACCCCGACCGCGACGAGCCCCAACCTGGCCAGTTCGGTGAGCAGGTCGAGATCGCGCAGCACCCGGTCGCTTTTGGTCGTGATCGTCAACGGGTGGCGCGTGTCGAGCGCGACTTCGAGGATTTGGCGGGTGATCCGGTAGCGCCCCTCGATCGGCTGGTAGGGATCGGTGTTCGTGCCCATCGCGATCGGCGCGGGCTTGTATCCCGGCTTGGCCAGCGTCTCGAGCAAGAGCGCCGCGGCGTTGGGCTTGGCGAACAACCTGGTTTCGAAATCGAGCCCGGGGGAAAGATCGTGGAAGGCGTGCGTGGGCCGCGCAAAACAGTAGACACAGCCGTGCTCGCACCCGCGATAGGCATTGATCGATCGGTCGAACGCGATGTCGGGCGATTGGTTGAAGCTGATGATCGAGCGGGGGTGTTCGATCGTGACGGTGGTCGCCAGCCGCGGCGGCGCACCGTCGACAACCGCCCCATCGTCAAGCCAGTCACGGTCGGCCTCGCGGCTGTTCAACCCGAAGCGCGCTGGCACCAGCGCCGATTGCGCGCCGCGTCCGGCTACCCTTGGCGATTCGCGGCGATCCATCGAGTCGATAGAACACAACGGGAACAGAGGCGCAAGGTTCGCGCTTAAACCTCGCGCAACCGCGGCATCAGTTCGACGAAGTTGCACGGGCGATTGCGGCTATCGAGCTGATCGGCGAGAATCCCGTCCCAGCCGTCCCGCACCGCGCCGTTCGAGCCGGGCAGCGCGAAGATGTAGGTGCCGCGCGCAACCACCGCGCAGGCGCGCGACTGGATGGTCGAGGTGCCGATGCTCTGGAAGCTGAGCCAGCGGAACAGCTCTCCGAACCCAGGTATGTCGCGGGTTTTCACGCGGTCGAGCGCCTCGGGAGTGACGTCGCGTCCGGTCAGGCCGGTGCCGCCGGTGACGATCACAGCGTCGATCTCGCGGTCGTCGATCCAGTTGAGCAGCCGGGCGGCGATGCGGTCAGCGTCGTCCTTTTCCAAAGCGCGCGCGGCCAGTTGGTGCCCGGCGTCCGTGATCCGCGCCGCCAGGATATCGCCCGAAGTATCGTCGTCAGCGGTGCGGGTGTCGGAAACGGTGAGCAGGACAATACGGATCGGCTTGAAAGTGCGCGACGGATCAATGGGCATTGATGCGCGCCCCGTTTGCCGCGATCCTAACGGCGCCGCCGCCGGCCAGTCCGGGGAAGGTTGGCCACATCGTCTGCGCCAGGGCAACCCGGCTGTCCGATGTGCCGCCGGCCTGACGTTCGTACATCCAGTAGTTGCGCAAAACGATCGCGACGTAGCCGCGGGTCTCCCAATAGGGGATCGATTCCATCCACAACAACGGATCGCCGCCGTCGTGGATATCGGTGTTCCAGCGCGTGATCGGGGTCAGCCCGGCGTTGTAGGCGGCCATGACCTTGGGCAGCAGCCCGCCAGTGCCCGGCGAATCGCGCAGCGCCGCAAGGTTGCGCTGGCCGAACGCGAGGTTGACTTCCGGCCGGGCGAGATCGACCGAACCCGGGCTCATCGCCAGCGAGGCGGCATGTTCGCGCACGGCGATGGGCATGATTTGCATCAGCCCGCGCGCACCCGCCGGACTGGTCACCGCGGTGCGGAACACCGATTCCTGCAAAGTGTGCGCATAGATCAGCGCGGGATCGACTTGCCAGCCGCCTTGCGGGGTCCACTTTGGCGTGGGGAAGCGCGCCGCCGGCTCTGCCGAAGCTCCGCGGGGGACGTTTCCGGCCATCCACAGCTGCGCTTGCGGGAGGCCGAGATCGCGCGCGAGGCGCGACAGCGGCGGGTATTGCGTGGCCTCGCCGATCCGCGCCTGATAGCGCAGAATCTCATCGGCCAGCCCGTCCTCGCCGATCTCGGCCAATTCGACCGCGGCGCGGACATTGCCGTTATCGCGCAGCCGCTGCCAGTCGGCGGGGGTGAAATCGGCCGCGGCGTGGGTCGCGGGAAGCGCGCTGCCGAGCTGTTCGGCGGCCAGCATGCCGTAAAGCGTCTCGTCGCGCAGCGCGGCCGAACGCAGCGCCGCAGCGGACAGTTCGGGCTGGCGGCAGCGGACCAGTGCCCGCGCGCGCCAGTAGTGTGCGGCGGCGGCGAGTTCGGCGTTGTCCGCGCCCGCGGCGGTCTTGGCGAAGGCTTCGGCGGCGCCGGTGCAATCGCCCAGGCGCCACGCGGCGAGCCCTGCGGTCCACCAGCCCTCGGCGACCCACGGGCCTTCGCCGCCCGCCGCGGTCTGGGCCACGGCGTAAGCATGCGCATCGTCGTTCTCGATGTAATAGGCCCAGGCGACGCGCTGGCGCCACTCGGCGCGCGCCGACGGGCTGAGCGCCGCGTCGATCCCGTCGAGCAGCTGTTGCGCCGCCACCGGATCGTCGTTCTTGATCCTGTCGTACAGCGCCGCGGCGATGCTCGCGGGCATCGTTCCGTCGCTGATCGCGCGCGGGAGGGTGCGCTTGGGGGTGCCCGGCGCGGTCATCAGGCGCTGCGTGCTCGGCAGAGCGGGCATCGCCGCGGCGCCCCGGCGCTGCGCCAATGCGGCGATCTGTTCCGCCTGGGGAAGCTGCGTTCCGCTTGCCATCCATGCGTTGAGCGCATCGAGCTCGACCTTGGGCGACCCCGCCGCGAGGTAATACTCGGCCCGCGCCACCGAATGAAGCGGACCTTCGGCCTTGGCCGCAAACATCGCCTGGACCCGCGTCCAGTCCTGCCGCTCGATCGCCGTGAACAGATCGCGGTAATAGCTGCGTTCGTCCTGGGTCAGCAATGCGGGCACTTCGCTGCGCGCCGCGCGGGCGCGGAAATAATCGGCGGCGGCGCTATTGGCCTGCGCGGCGTGGGGCAGGGCGAGCCCGGCGCAGGCAGCGGCAAGCGTCACGCCGCGGCGCACGCGATCCCTGCCGATTGTCGCAAACCTCGAAAATCCCAAACCGCTAGTTCCCCGTCCATTCCAGCCAGCGCGCCCACCACGCCGCCCGTGCTCGCGGGCGTGCGAGCAAATTGGCAAGATCGCCCGCTGCGAGCACCGCTACGCTGCCACCTTCATGGTTTAAAAATTGTAAATCGGCAGGGCTTTTCGCCGGGTCGTGGCCTATGAGCGGCAAGACGGTCTGGCCGAACACCCAAACGCGCTGCGGCGCCGCCAGCGCCAGGTGATGCAGCGCGATCGTGCCGAGCCCCGCCTGCGCCACCGCGTCCCAGTCGCACATCGGTGTGTGCCGCGGGAGAAGGCTGGCGACATAGGCGTCATCGCGCGCGATCCCGCAGACGGCCAGCATCGAGTCGAGCAGCTTGCCCTGCGGCCCCGCGAGCAGCGTCGCGCCATCGCCCGCTTCGGGTTCGGCGACGAGCACCATGACCGCGGCGCCGAGCGGACCGCGCGGCGCGATCCGCGCGCCCGATCCGCCCAGATCGAGCGACGGCTCGCGCAGCCACCATTGGCCAAAATCGGCCAGCGTGTCGGGCCAGCCTGCCCGGTCGCCGCCGATTTGCGCAATGGGCGGGGGCGGCGGGAGAGCTGCTGCTTCATCGTGCTGCACGGCGGGCTCGGGCGCCGGGTCTTCGGCGATCCACTGCGTCGGTACATCGGCAAAGCCCTGATCGACGCCCGCTTCGCGCCACCACGCCAGCGCCCCGGCAATGTCTTGCGCGAGCGTGCGGGCAGCATCGGAAGGGGCGGCGGACATGGGAAGGCTCTTGACCCGCGGTGGCCCAGCAATCAAGGCTTGGGCTCCGCAAAAATGCGGCGAGGCAGGGGACGGCAGGACCATGAGCGAACGCGAATCGATGGCCTATGACGTGGTGATCGTCGGCGGCGGCCCCGCTGGCCTCGCCGCTGCGATCCGCCTCAAGCAGGTCAACGCAGAGCTCACCGTCTGCATCCTGGAAAAAGGCTCGGAAATCGGCGCGCATATCCTCTCGGGTGCGGTGGTCGATCCGCGTGCGCTCGACGAGCTGCTGCCTGACTGGCGCAAGACCGGCTGCCCGATGGCGCAGACCCCGGTGACCGACAACTGGCACTGGGTGCTCAGCGAGACCAAGTCATACGGCCTGCCGCATCTGTTCATGCCGCCGCTGCTGTCAAACGATGGCAACTACACGGGAAGCCTCGGCAACCTCTGCCGCTGGCTGGGCGAACAGGCCGAGGGGCTGGGCGTCGAGATCTTCCCCGGCTTCCCCGCTGCCGAAGTGCTCCACGATGAAAGCGGCGCGGTCACCGGCGTTGCGACGGGCGACATGGGCGTGGCCAAGGATGGCAGCCACAAGGGTGACTACCAGCCGGGGATGGAACTCCACGGCAAGTACACGCTGTTTGCCGAGGGCGCGCGCGGCCATCTGACCAAGCGGCTGAAGAAGACGTTCGATCTGGAACGCGACTGCCAGCCGCAGGTCTATGGGCTCGGCATCAAGGAACTGTGGGATATCGATCCGGCCAAGCATACGCCCGGACGGGTGATCCATACGCAGGGCTGGCCTTTATCCGAAAGCAACAGCTGGGGCGGGGGCTTCCTCTATCACCAGGCGAACAACCAGGTTGCGCTCGGGTTCGTCACCGCGCTCGATTACAAGAACCCCTACGTTTATCCGTTCGAGGAATTCCAGCGCTGGAAAACGCACCCGGCGATCCGCGCGATCCTCGAGGGCGGGCGCCGGGTGTCGTACGGCGCGCGCGCGATCAACGAGGGCGGGTGGCAGTCGGTGCCCAAGCTCGCGTTCCCCGGCGGCGCGCTGATCGGGTGCTCGGCGGGCTTCGTCAACGTGCCCCGGATCAAGGGCAGCCATACCGCGATGAAATCGGGAATGCTCGCCGCCGAAGCGATTGCCGCGGCGGTCGCGGGCGGGCGCGCGCACGATGCGCTCGATGAATACGACGCCGCGGTGCGCGCGAGCTGGATCGCCAAGGAGCTCAAGCTCGTCCAGAACGCGCAGCCCGCGGTGGCCAAGTTCGGCGGCGATGTCGGGACGGTCGTCGCCGGGATCGACATGTGGATGCGCACGCTGCGGATCGGGCTGCCGGTGGCGATGAAGCATCATACCGATGCCTCGGAAACCATGCGCGCCGACCTGTTCAAGCCGATCGTCTATCCCAAGCCCGACGGCGTGCTGACGTTCGACCGGCTGTCCAGCGTGGCGCAATCGTTCACCAACCATGCCGAGGATCAGCCGGTCCACCTGATCGTCAACGACATGGAACTGCAGCGGATCAGCGAGCTCGGCCAGTTCGCCGGGCCATCGACGCGGTATTGCCCGGCAGGGGTCTACGAATGGCTCGAGAACCCCGACGGCACCCCCAAATACCAGATCAACGCCCAGAACTGCGTCCACTGCAAGACCTGCGACATCAAGGACCCCAACCAGAACATCACCTGGGTCACCCCCGAGGGCGGGGGCGGACCGAACTACCCGAATATGTGAGCGTGCGCGAAACCGCTTACGCCAAGCTCAACCTCGCGCTTCATGTCAGGGCGCGGCGGGCGGACGGGTATCACGAGCTCGAGACGCTGTTCGCGTTCGTCGACCGCGGCGATGTGTTGCATGCCAGCGCGGCCGCACAGGATTCGCTCCACGTCGGCGGCGAGTTCGCTGGCGCGTTGAGCGACCCGTTCGGCAACATCGTCGCCAAGGCGCTGGCCAAGCTGCCGCGCGCGGGCGGGTTGCGGATCGATCTCGAAAAGAACCTGCCCGTCGCAGCGGGGCTCGGCGGGGGCTCGGCCGATGCGGGGGCGGTGTTCCGGATCGTGCGCGAACTCCACGGACTTCCCCATGACTGGGCCGAGCGCGCGGCGAAGCTTGGCGCAGACGTTCCCGCATGCGTCGCCAGCGAAACCTGCATCGGCCGGGGCACGGGAACCGCGCTTGCGCCGGTGGCGAGCGACCTCGCAGGAACCCCCGTGCTGCTGGTCAACCCCCATGTCGCGCTCGCCACCGCGCCGGTGTTCGCCGCTTGGGACGGCATCGACCGCGGCGCTCTGCCCGGCGGCGACGCGCGCGCCATTGCGCTGGCGGGGCGCAACGACCTCGAAACACCGGCCATTTCGCTATGCCCCCCAGTCGCCGAAGTGCTCGCCGCGCTGCGCCAGACCGGCGCGTGGCTGGTCCGGATGTCGGGGTCGGGCGCGACGTGCTTTGCGCTGTTCGATACGCGCGCTGCCTTGGGCAAAGCCGCGGACGCGCTGGCCGTGGCCCATCCGGAGTGGTGGCAGATGCAAGGCGCATTGCGATGAGCGGCGAGGCCTGGCGCCTGGTCGGCACGCCGCGCTTCGGCGGTATCCTGGTGGTGGGCGATCACGCGTCCAACCGCGTTCCTGCCGACATCGAGCTTGGTATCGATACCGCACTGCTCGATCAGCATATCGCGGTCGACATCGGCGTGGCCGGGGTTGCCGAGATCATGGCCGGGCACGCAGGTATCGCCGCGTTCCTTGCCAACACCAGCCGGCTGGTCTGCGATTTCAATCGCGAGGAAGACCGCGCCGGGCTGATCCCCGAAGTCAGCGACGGCCACGCCATCCCCGGCAATGTCGGTGCGGACCGCGAAGCGCGGCTCGCGCGGTTCTATCGGCCGTATCACGATGCGCTGGCGGCGCAGCTCGATGCGGTGCCGCCAGCGCTGATCGTGTCGCTCCACAGCTTTACCCCCGCGATGGCGACGGATCCGGCGCAGGCGCGCCCGTGGCAGGTCGGTGTGCTGTATAATCAGGACGACCGCGCGGCGCGGCTCGCGATCCCGCTGCTGGCTGCCGAGGGGCTGAACGTCGGCGACCAGCAGCCCTATTCGGGGCGCGATCTCAACGCGACGATGAACCGCCACGCCGAGGCCGAAGGGCGGCCGTATCTGGGTGTCGAAATCCGCCAGGATCAGATCGGCACCGCCGCCGGCCAGGCGCAGTGGGCAGAGCGGCTCGCGCGGATCGGCAACAGGGTTGCGCTCGCGCTTGGCTGAAGGCAGGGCAGCGCCTCGCCTTTCGCGCCGTCAGGACCACACATGACCCGCTTCGACAAATCGCGCCTGCCCAGCCGCCACGTCTCGGTCGGGCCGGAGCGCGCGCCGCACCGCAGCTATTATTACGCCATGGGGATGACCGAGGAGCAGATCGCGGCGCCGTTCGTCGCGGTGGTGTCCGCCGGCAACGACAGCGCGCCGTGCAACACCTTGCTCGATATGCAGGCCGACATCTGCCGCCAGGGCGTGGAGGCGGGCGGGGGCACGCCGCGGCGGTTCAATACCATCACCGTTACCGACGGGATCGCGATGGGCCATCAGGGCATGAAAAGCTCGCTGGTCAGCCGCGAAGTTATCGCCGATTCGGTCGAGCTGTCGGTGCGCGGGCACTGCTACGACGCGATCGTCGGGTTTGCCGGGTGCGACAAGAGCCTGCCCGGGTTGATGATGGCGATGCTCCGGCTCAACGTCCCATCGATCTTCGTCTATGGCGGTTCGATCCTGCCCGGGCGGTTTGCCGACCGCGATGTCACCGTGGTCGACGTGTTCGAGGCGGTCGGCCAGTTCGCTGCGGGGAACTGTCCGCTCAAGGACCTGACCGCCTTGGAGAAAGTCGCCTGTCCTGGACACGGCGCGTGCGGCGGACAGTATACCGCCAACACGATGGCCTGCGTCGCCGAGGCGATCGGTTTGTCGCTGCCCAACAGCAACATGGCTCCCGCCCCGTATAAATCGCGCGAAGAAGTGGCGATCGCTGCAGGACGCCAGGTGATGACGCTGCTGGAGCACAATCTGCGCCCGCGCGACATCTGCACCCGTGCCGCGTTCGAGAATGCCGCGCGCGTGGTTGCGGCGACGGGGGGGTCGACCAACGGCGCGCTGCACTTGCCCGCAATGGCGCATGAATGCGGGATCGAGTTCGACTTGTTCGACGTTGCCGAGATATTTAAATCAACGCCTTACATCGCTGACCTCAAGCCCGGCGGAAAGTACGTCGCCAAGGATATGTACGACGCGGGCGGTGTCTACATGGTCATGAAGACGCTGCTCGACGGCGGGTTTCTCGATCCCACGCCGATCACCGTCACGGGCAAGACCATCGGCGAGAATATCGAGGAGGTCACCTGGAACCCCGACCAGAAGGTGATCTATGACGTAAAGGCACCGCTCTCGCCCACTGGCGGCGTGGCCGGTCTGCGCGGCTCGCTCGCGCCCGACGGCGCGATCGTCAAGGTTGCGGGGATGCACCGGCTTCAGTTCACCGGCCCGGCGCAAGTGTTCGAGTGCGAAGAAGACGCCTTCGCCGCGGTCGAGGCGCGCACGATCCGTGAAGGCAGCGTTGTGGTCATTCGCAACGAAGGACCCAAGGGCGGTCCGGGGATGCGCGAGATGCTCTCGACCACCGCGGCGCTTTACGGCCAGGGGATGGGCGAAAAAGTCGCGCTGATCACCGACGGGCGGTTCTCGGGCGCGACGCGCGGCTTCTGTATCGGCCATGTCGGGCCCGAAGCGGCGGATGGCGGCCCGATCGCGCTGATCGCGGAGGGCGACATCATCGCGATCGACGCTGAGGCGGGGACAATCGACCTCGAGGTCGCCGAGGACATCCTTGCCGCTCGCCGCTCCGCCTGGCGCCCGCGCGGGCACGACTACAATTCGGGCGCGCTGTGGCGCTATGCCCAGAACGTCGGCCCGGCGAGCAAGGGCGCGGTGACTCACCCGGGCGGCGCAAAGGAAACGCATGTCTACGCGGATATCTAGCGCGCTCGCGCTGGCTCTGACGCTCGCGGCATGCTCGCGCGCGCCCGCCGAGGTGCCGGCGGGCGAACCGGTCCAATGCGCGCTCGGCGGATCGACCACGTTCAAATCCGACTGCACGGCCGAGCGCAGCAGCGCACAAGGCAAGCAATTGATCGTGCTCCACAACCCCGGCGGGGGGTTTCACCGGCTCGAGGTGGTGAACGACGGGCGCGGCGTTGTGGCCGCCGATGGCGCGCACGAGATCGCCAGCGCATTGGCCGGCAACGACCTTGAAGTGGCGATCGACGGGGATCGCTACCGGCTCACCGCTCGGCGCATACCCGATGCCAAACCCTGACCAGATCCTTGCCGCGGTCCAGATGCGCGCCGCGGAAGAAGCGCTGGTTGCTGCCGGAACCTCGGTCGACGAACTGATGCAGCGCGCCGGGCGCGGCGCGGCCGATTGGGTCTGGCGCATCGCTGGCGCGCGCGCAGTCACCGTGTTGTGCGGGCCGGGCAACAACGGCGGCGACGGCTACGTGATTGCCGAGGCGATGCGTGAGCGCGGCGGCGACGTGATGGTGATCGCGGCGGCACCACCCAAGACCGCGGCAGCCCGGCACGCCCGGTCGTTGTGGCAGGGTGAGACGCTCGATGCGGCAGCGTCGCGCCACGGCGACGTGCTGGTCGATTGCCTTTACGGCAGCGGATTGACCCGCCCGCTGGGCGCGCCGGATACCGCGCTGTTGTGCCGGCTCGCCGCGCGGCACCACAAGCTTGTCGCCATCGACCTGCCGAGTGGAACCGATTGCGACAGCGGCGCTCTGTTCGGCGAAAGGTTGCCCGGGGCCGACGTGACGCTGGCGCTCGGCGCCTGGAAGTTTGCGCATTGGCTGATGCCAACAAGCGTTCGGTTGGGCGAGCTGCGTCTCGTCGAGATCGGCGTTGGCAACGTGTCGGGCGCCGCGCGCCTGCTAGCTCGTCCGCAGATCGATCCTCCGACTGCGGACGCGCACAAATACCGCCGCGGGCTCCTCGCCGTGGTCGGCGGAACGATGCCCGGCGCGTCGTTGCTCGCCTGCATGGCGGCGCAGCGCAGCGGAGCGGGATACGTCAAGCTGCTGGCGGAGGCGGCGGTCATGGCCCCTGCAGACCTGGTGGTCGAGCTTGGCGCGTTGACCGCGCAGCTTGCGGACAAGCGCATCGCTGCGCTGCTGGTCGGGCCGGGGCTCGGGCGATCGCAAACATCGCATTCGCGACTGCGCGCTGCGTTGGCGTGTGATGTCCCTGCGGTGATCGATGCCGATGCGCTGATGCTGATCGGGCCGGGTCATGTCGCCGGGCGCCGGGCACCGATCATCGCGACTCCGCACGAGGGTGAGCTTGTCCAGCTCGAACGCGCGTTCGGCTGTGCTGCGGGCGGGAGCAAGGTTGCGCGCGCCGTGGCGCTGGCTCAGGCGAGCGCGATGATTATCGTCGCCAAAGGGCCCGATACCGTCATCGCCGCGCCCGGCGGTGCGGTCGTTGTCGCTCCGCCGGCGCCGAGCTGGTTATCCGTCGCGGGTACGGGCGATGTGCTTGCGGGCACCATCGCGAGCAGGCTTGCGACCGGTCTGGAGCCAATCGAAGCTGCGGGGCAGGGGCTCTGGCTGCACGGTGAAGCCGCGCGCTTGGCGGGTCCTGCGTTCACCGCGCAAACCCTTGCAGAAGCGCTGTCCCGCGCGATCGGGGCTGCGCTGTGAGCGCGCTCGAAGAAATCCTTCGCGTGGCCGCGCGCGGCGACGGAGTAACCGCTTCGGGCCGACACGTCGCGCTGACCGCACCCGGCGATCTGGTCGCAGCGGACGGCGCGATCACCCCGGGGCCGCACCACATGGTGCCGCCGTGCCGCCATTTCCCCGAGTGCGGCGGATGCCAGCTCCAGCAGCTCGACGAAGAGACGCTGGCGCGGTTCGTCGGCGAGCGGGTGAGCAATGCCGTGGACGGCCAGCACCTTGCCGTCCCCGCAGCGGTGCGGGTGCACCTTTCCCCCCCGCGCACGCGCCGCCGCGCCGGACTTCACGCCGCGCGGCGCGGCGGGGCGATCAAGATCGGGTTCCACGAGGCAGGATCGCACCGGATCGTCGATATGCGCGAATGCCATGTGCTGGCGCCCGAACTGTTCGCGCTGGTCGCTCCGCTGCGCAAAATGCTCTCGCGCCAGCCGGGCAAGATCGCGGTCGACGCCGAGCTGACGCTGACCGACCAAGGCGTCGACCTCGCGCTCAAGGGATTGAGCGTCGAGGGGCTGAGCGCGATCGAGGCATTGCTCGATTTCGCGCGGACGCAAGGCCTGGCACGCCTGACTCTCGATCAGGGCTACGGCCCCGAGGCGACGTGGGAGCCCGAGCCGGTCACGGTAACGCTTGGCGGCGTGCCGGTGCCGCTGCCCCCGGGTTCGTTCCTCCAGGCGACCGCCGACGGCGAGGCTGCGCTGATTGCCGCGGCGCGTGAATGGCTGGCGGGCGCGGCGACGATCGCCGACCTGTTCGCCGGGCTGGGGACTTTCGCCTTCGCGCTGGCCGGCCCGGCAAAAGTGCTCGCGGTCGAGGCAGCGCAGGCGGCGCATCTGGCGTGCAAGGCCGCGGCCGGGCGCAGCGGCAAGCCGGTCCACGTCCTGCACCGCGACTTGTTCCGCAACCCGCTCCAGCCCGCCGAGCTCGACCGCTTCGCCGCGGTCCTGCTCGATCCGCCGCGCGCCGGCGCGCGCGACCAGATTGCGCACATCGCCAAGTCGGTCGTGCCGCGGGTGGTCTATATCAGCTGCAACCCGGCGAGCTGGGCGCGCGATGCGGCGACCCTGGTTGCGGGGGGATACCGCCTGGCGCAGCTCCGCGCGGTCGGGCAGTTCCGCTGGTCGACGCATGTCGAACTGGCGAGTTTGTTCGTGCGCGCTTAGGTCGACCTTACGAGCGAGGAACGGGCGTTATTGCCTGCTTCAGAACACCGCGATCCCCGCGTGCAGGGTCAGCGCCATGAGGCACAGGCTCGACAATGCGAATACCGCGAACCGCACCATTACCCGGTTGCCCAGCACTTGCACCAGAGTGTGGATCACCCGCAGCGCCACATAGGCCCAGGCAATCGTGGTGTTGATCCCGTCGCCCACACCGACGATCGCCAGCACCAGCGCCACTGCGTAGAACACCGTCGGCGCTTCGTGGAGGTGGTTGTAGTTGTGCGCGACCCACTGGACCTTGGCGGGCAGCATCTGGTCCAGGCTCTGCCCAGTGCCGCCGACCAGGTTCTTTGTATCGATCTTGGCCGCGCTCATTGCGGGGATGCGGGTGATATACATCCACACCCACACGAGCATCGTCCATGCTGCCAGCGCAACGACCGGCTGGAGTATCGTCATCCCGATCATGTCACGGCTCCCGAGTAAAACAGCGTTGCGACGACAGCGCGCACCGCGAGCGCGATCAGGCACGCGGTCGAAACGACGAACAGCGCGAAACGGATGGGGATGCGGTTGACCAGCGCCTGCCACAACGAGTGGACAATGCGGACAAGGACGTAGGCCCAGGCGAGCATCACGTCGACCGCGCCCGCGCCCATGATCGCCAGGATGACGACCGCGGCGTAGAACAGCGTCGGCTGCTCCATCAGATGGCTGTAATTGTGCGACTTCCAGTTTACGTTGGCGGGCAGCACCGTCTCGAGGTCTTGACCGCGTCCGCCGGGAGCGGATTTGTTGATGTCCATTCCGGCCTTGGCCATTGCCGGAAAGCGCGTACCGCCTGTCCACAACAACATGATCAGCGACCACAACACCAATATGGCTGCGGGTCCCAGGATTTGCGCCTGCATCGTCTTCCCCCTCAATTGCGATCCCCGGGCGCTACGTGCGGGCAGGTCGGTCGATTGTCAAAGGCAACCTATCAGTCGTCGCTGGAGAGAACCCGCGCGAACGCCGCGGCATCGGTGTTGCCGCCTGTGAGCATGACCACCGTCCGGCCTTCCACAGCCACCTTACCCGCGAGCACCGCGGCCAGCGCGGCGGCGCCTCCGGGTTCGAGCACCAGCCGCAGGTTCGAAAACGCGAACCGCTGCGCCGCGCGCACTTCGGCCGGCGTAACCGCCACCCCGGGCGCGCAGCGTTCACGCAGGATCGCGAAGTTGATCGGACGCGTGGCCGGGGTCTGGAGCGCGTCGCACGCGGTCGGCGGAGCGTCCTTGGCCACGCTCACGATCTCGCCCGCGATCAGGCTGCGGCGGACGTCGTCCCAGTGCTCGGGCTCGACCGGCACGATCTCGGCATCGGGGCAGGCGAGCGCAAGTCCCGCGCTGAGCCCGCCGCCGCCGCAGCACGCGGCGATCCGGGTGGGTTGCTGCCCCAATTGCGCGGCGATCTCGATCCCCGCGCTGCCTTGGCCTTCGATTACCCACGGATCGGCGAACGCGTGGACCAAGGTCGCGCCCGAATTGCCGATCAGCCGCGCGGCGACCTCGTCGCGGTCCTCGTCGTAGCGGTGATAGGTGACGACTTCGGCGCCCAATGCGCGGGTATTGGCGAGCTTAACCGCAGGGGCATCGTGGGGCATCACGATGGTCGCGGCGATGCCCAGCCGCGCTGCCGCCCAGGCTACGCCTTGGGCATGGTTGCCGCTCGACACCCCGACCACGCCGCACGCCTGCTCGGCTTCGCTGAGGTCGCTGAGCCGGTGCCAAGCGCCGCGGATCTTGAACGAGCCGATCGGCTGGAGGCACTCGGCCTTGCCCCAGACTTGCACCCCGCGGACCCAAAACGGCATCAGCGGCGTTATCGGAAGCAGCGCCGCGATCTTGGCGGATGCGCGGGCAACGCCTTCGGCAGTCGGGGAACGCATACTTGGATCGGTCATCGTGATGTCCTAAAGCGCGACCACACCGCGTCCCCGCGCAGTCGGGGACCTCCGGCCACCTGGTGGTCCATGGCCGCCCGAGGTCCCCGCCTTCGCGAGGAAGCAACGGTCCGTCAAATTCTGGAGTGAGAATGTCAAAGGTTCTGGTAATCGGAGCGGGCGGTGTCGGCTCGGTCGCGGTCCACAAGATGGCGATGAACGCGCCGATCTTCAGCGAGATTGCGCTCGCCAGCCGCACCAAGGCGAAGTGCGATGCGATCGCCGAATCGGTGCTGGCGCGGACCGGGCAGACGATCACCACCCATGCCATCGATGCCGACGATGTCCCCGCCACGGTCGCCTTGATCCGCCAGCTTGAGCCCAAACTCGTCGTCAATCTCGCGCTGCCGTACCAGGATCTCCACATCATGGACGCCTGCCTCGAGGTGGGGGTCAACTATATGGACACTGCCAACTACGAACCGCGCGAGGAAGCCAAGTTCGAGTACAAGTGGCAGTGGGCCTACCACGACCGGTTCAAGGAAGCGGGGCTGATGGCGCTGCTTGGATCGGGGTTCGATCCCGGGGTCACCAGCGTGTTCGCGACCTGGCTCAAGAAGCACAAGCTCGACACGATCCGCACGCTCGACATCCTCGACTGCAACGGCGGCGACCACGGCCAGCCGTTCGCGACCAACTTCAACCCCGAGATCAACATCCGCGAAGTCACCGCGCCGGCGCGCCACTGGTCGGCAGGCAAATGGGTCGAGACCCCGGCGATGGCGATCAAACAGGAGTTCGCGTTCGAGGGCGTCGGCCCGAAGAACATGTACCTGATGTACCACGAGGAGCTCGAGAGCCTCTCGAAACACCTTCCCGAGATCGAGCGTATCCGCTTCTGGATGACTTTCGGCGATGCCTATATCCAGCACCTCACCGTGCTCCAGAACGTCGGCATGACGCGGATCGACCCGGTGATGTACGAGGGGCGCGAGATCGTGCCCTTGCAGTTCCTCAAGGCGGTGCTGCCCGAACCTTCGTCGCTGGGTGCCACGACCAAGGGCAAGACCAACATCGGCGACATCGCCACCGGCTTCAAGGACAGCGAAGAGCGCACGTTCTACATCTACCAGATCTGCGACCACGAGGAGGCCTATGCCGAAACCGGCAACCAGGCGGTCAGCTACACTACCGGCGTCCCCGCGATGATCGGCGCCGCGTTGATGCTGACGGGGGTGTGGAGCGGCGAGGGCGTGTTCAACATCGAACAGCTCGATCCCGATCCGTACATGGACATGCTCAATAGCCAAGGGCTGCCGTGGCAGGTCAAGGAACTCGGCGGGCCGCTGGGGTTCTGATGGAAACCAGAGCCGGCGACCCGGGCGCGTTCGCAACCTTTGACCTGGCCCGCGTCGATTCGCCCGCTTTCGTGGTCGATGCCGCCAAGCTGCGCGCCAATCTCGCGATCCTCGCCGATGTCCGCGACCGCGCGGGGATCAAGGTGCTCGCCGCGCTCAAAGCGTTTTCGATGTGGCGCGTGGCGCCGCTGGTGGGCGACTATCTCGATGGTGTCTGCACCTCGGGGCTGTGGGAAGCGCTGCTCGCGGCAGAGCATTATGTTTCTAGTTCCGGGGCAGAGATCGCGACATATTGCGCGGCCTATAAAGCCGAGGACCTGGCCGAAATTTGCCGGATTTCCGACCACCTGATCTTCAATTCTCCGGGCCAGCTCGAACGGTTCCTCCCACAGCTCGCACTGGCGCGGGCGGGCGGCGATGTGTTCGACGTCGCGCTGCGGATCAACCCGCTCCACGCCGAGGGCGAGGTTCCCCGCTACGATCCATGCGCGCCGCACAGCCGGCTCGGGTTTCCGGTCGACCAACTCGCCGACGAACATATGGAAGGGGTCGACGGGCTGCACTTGCACACGCTTTGCGAACAGGATTTTGCCCCGCTCGAACGGACTTGGGCGGCGCTCGAGCCGCGGATCGCGCGGTGGCTGCCGCAGCTCAAGTGGCTCAACTTCGGCGGCGGCCACCATATCACGCGGTCCGATTATCAGCGCGACGAACTGATCGCGTTCCTGCGCCGGGTGAAGGCCGAAACCGGGTGTGAGATCTATCTCGAGCCGGGCGAGGCGGTCGCGCTGGACGCGGGGATCCTCGTTGGCACCGTCCTCGATACCGGCAGTAATGGGATGCACCTCGCGATCACCGACATTTCCGCGACGTGCCACATGCCCGATGTGATCGAGGCGCCGTATCGCCCGGCGATGCTGGGTGAGGCCGGGGGTGGTGACTTCCCGCCCGAGGCCCCCGCCTTCGCGGGGGAGCGGGACATTATAGCCAGCCGCGTCCCCGCGCAGGCGGGGACCTCAGGCGATAACGCGCTTACCGTCCGCCTCGGCGGGCCCTCATGCCTCGCGGGGGACGTCATCGGCGATTACCGCTTCGCCGCGCCGCCCGTCCCCGGCCAGCGTTTCGCGTTTCTCGACCAGGCGCATTATTCGATGGTCAAGACGACCACGTTCAACGGCGTCCCGCTGCCTTCGATCTGGCTATGGGACAGCGCCGATGACAGCCTCGAATGCGTCAAGCGCTTCGGCTACGCCGACTTTCGCGACCGACTGAGCTAGGAGCCGAAACCCATGTCCGATACGATCCTCGACGCTGTCACCAGCGATCCCGCGGCGATGGGCTGGATGGACGGGCTGCCTCCGGCGCCCGACAAGCGCATCCTGGCCGCGCGCGCCGATCACATGCGGTTCCCGATGACGCGCTACGCGTTCTCGCACATGCGCGAATTCGTGCCGACCGCTCGGGTCGGGCGGCGCACGGGCACGATCACCGAGCTGCCGCGCGCGCTGCGGGATGATCTCGATGCGGTGACGTTTGCCCCGCTGGGCGGCGACGCGCAGATGACCTGGAGCGAATCGCTCGCTGCCAATTTCACTGACGGGATCCTCGTCCTCCACCGCGGCACGGTTGTGTACGAACGCTGGTTCGGGGTGACCACGCCGCAGACCCGCCACATCGCGTTCTCGGTGACCAAGAGCTTCTTCGGCACGATCGCGGCGATGCTGATCGCCGAAGGCAAGCTCGATCCCGGTGCACCGGTGCTCGAATACCTGCCCGAAGTGGCGGGAAGCGGGTTCGCCGACGCGACCGTGCGCCACGTCCTCGATATGACCACCGCGCTCGACTATTCGGAGGATTACACCGATCCCAACTCGGGCATCGGCGCGTTCAGCAACGCGCTCGGGCTGACCCCGCGCCCGCCGCAGTACGCCGGGCCGACCGATATGTACGGCTTCATTCCCGCGGTGAAAAAGCTTGGCACCCACGGCGAGGCGTTCACCTACCGCACGGTCAACACCGAAGTGCTCGGCTGGATCATCGCGCGGATCGAGGGCAAGCGCTGCCATGAAGTGCTGTCCGCGCGGTTGTGGCAGCCGCTGGGCATGGAAGGCGATGCCGATATCGTGGTCGATTCGGCGGGGATGCCGTTCACCGGCGGTGGGCTGTGCCCGGTGCTCGCCGACTTCGCCCGCATGGGCGAAGCGATGCGGCTGGGCGGGCTGGTCGATGGCCGCCAGATCATTCCCGCGGCGGTGATCGCCGATATTCGCGGCGGCGGCGATCCCGCGCACTTTGCCAAAGCCGACTTCCCGTTGCTTCGGGGCTGGTCGTACCGCGGCCAGTGGTGGGTCAGCCACAACGCGCACGGCACCTTCAGCGGGCGCGGGATTCACGGCCAGACGATCCATGTCGACCCCGCCGCCGAAATGACGATCGCGCGCTTCGCCTCACACCCGGTGGCCGCCAACGGGGGCAACGATCCGGCATCGCTGCCCGCGTATCAGGCGCTGGCCGAGCATCTGGTCCGAACGTCCTGAGGTCCACCCGTTTCGGGACGGCAGCTGGCCCCTTTTCACTTGCGATTAATCTACCCGTCCTTATAGCGACCCTCCGCTGCCCCTAGGGGACTTCCATACCGCAAGGCAGCTTGTTGAAACGATCTTTGGGGGTCCCTTGAGTTGCACATCCATCCTGACGCATCGGCTGTAGTTCGGGCGCTTGCGCCCGACGAACCCGTAATTCTCAATCGTCCGCAGGCTGCTGCGCGCGCTGCCCGGTTCTTCGTGGAGAAGTTCCCGGGCAAGTCGCTCTATGCGGTCAAGGCCAACCCGTCGCCCGATCTGCTGCGGGTGCTGTGGGATGCGGGAATCACGCATTACGATGTCGCCTCGATCGCCGAAGTGCGCCTTGTCCGCGCCGCGCTGCCGCAGGCGACGCTGTGCTTCATGCACCCGGTCAAGACCGCCAGTGCGATTGCCGAGGCCTATACGGTCCACGGCGTGCGCGTGTTCAGCCTCGACACGATCGACGAGCTCGAGAAGATCGTCACCGCGACTACCGTCGGCGGGATCGCGGCGACCGACCTGTACCTGTGCGTCCGCCTGCGCGTGTCGTCGGAATATTCGGAGCTGAGCCTCGCCGCCAAGTTCGGGGTCGATCTAGTCGATGCCGCGCCGCTGCTCCAGGCCACGCGCCAGGTCGCCGATGCGCTCGGCATCTGCTTCCATGTTGGCAGCCAGGCGATGACGCCGTTCGCTTATGTCCAGGCGATCGAGCGCGTGCGCGCCGCGATCGTCGATGCCGCGGTTACGGTCGACATCATCGACGTCGGCGGCGGCTTCCCCTCGATCTACCCGGGCATGGAACCGCCCCCGCTCGAGGATTATTTCGGCGCGATCCACCGGGCGTCCGAATCGCTGCCGATCTCGTACTCTTCCGAGCTGTGGTGCGAGCCGGGCCGCGCGCTGTGCGCCGAATACAACTCGCTGGTCGTGCGCGTGCAGAAGCGCCGCGGCGACGAGCTGTACATCAATGACGGCGCCTACGGAGCGCTGTTCGACGCCGCGCATGTCGGCTGGCGCTTCCCGGTCAAATACCTTGGCGACGATCGAGGGTTGGCCACTGCCGAGTTCGCGTTCTACGGGCCGACGTGTGACGACGCCGATTACATGAAGGGTCCGTTCGATCTGCCGAGCGATATCGCCGCGGGCGACTTCATCGAGATCGGGATGCTCGGCGCGTATGGGGCGGCGATGAAGACGAGCTTCAACGGTTTCGGCGAGACGGTCGTGGTCGAGGTTGGCGACGAGCCGATGGCGAGCCAGTACCTCGGCAATCGCCGCGACCCGCGGGTCAGCGACAACGTGGTCAGTCTGCGCTAGGTTCGAATACAGCCGGCGTTAGGTTCGAATACAAAACGGCCGGCCGGGATTGCTCCCGACCGGCCGTTTTTGCATTTACCGAACTTACTTGACGGTGACTTCCACCCGGCGGCCGTTGGCGTTGTTGCCCGAGGCGCCGGTCGTATCGGCTGGTTTGACCATGGCGATGGCCGCTTCGGGGATTCCCGCGGCAACCAGCGCGGCTTTGACCGCAGCAGCCCGGTTCTTGGACAGGACCGCGTTCGCGGCGGCATTGCCGGTCGCATCGGTGAAGCCCGAAACCGCCAGCGAACTGCCGGCGTTGGCCTTGAGATAGTCCTTCAGCGGCGCGGTTGCCTCGGCGAATGCCGGGGCCACTGCAGCTTTGCCGGTGTCGAAGTAGGTCACCAGCACCGGCTTGCCGGCCCGGGTCTCGCTCGTTATCCCGGCACCGGTCGGCACTACCACCGGGGCCGAAGTCCCGGTCGGGGTTTCCATGGCGCTGGCCGCGGCAGTGTCGGTCGCCATCGGTGCGACATCGTCGGCATCGTGGTGGCCGCAGCGGCTCAGCAGCAGGATCAACGCGAGGATGCCGGCACCGAGCAGCAACCACGGCAACCAGCCGCGCCCGCCGGAATCGGCTGTGTCGGTCACCAGCGGCTCGCGGTCGTAGGTCGTGGGCGTGGCCGGACGATCGGTCTCGCGCGCATCGGCGGCAAGCGCCGCCGAACCCAGCGCTGCCGCACCGGTTGCAGCGGCCAGAGGCGCGACTTTCGGCGTGACCGGGGCCGGAGCAGGCGCCACAGGTGGTGGCACCGGCGCCATCGCGGCGGGTGCAGCAGCAGGCGCGGAACTCGGCTCCATCGCAGCGCCGAGGACTGCGGCCGCGCCGCCAACAGCGGCCGCGCCGCCAGCAACAGCCGCGCCCTTGGTTGCTGCGGGCTTGAGGAACGTGCCGAGCAGACCGTGCTTTTCGGCGAGCAGGTAATAGACCGTCACGCGGTTCTTGAAGTTTTCACCCTTCATCCGCTGGCCGACTTCGGCAATGCTGGCGTCCAGATCGGCGTCGCTTTGCGTAAGCCCGAGTTTCTTCTTGAGAAAATTTTCGCGGACCCGCGAGGTTTCGGCCGGATCGCCCATCGAAACGAGCGAGGAATCGCGCTTTTGCAGCGCTATCCCGCAATAACGGACGATGCCGGCGATGGCGCCGTCGTCCGCATCGGGGACATACTTCTTGACGTTTGCAGCCCAATCTTCGGCCATACCACTCTCCCGTTTTTTATTGTTTGCCTGGTGGCGATTTGCCCAGACCCGATTCGCGCGGGCAAATCCCGCGCGCGTTGATACCGCATCCCAAACGGGAGGCCGCACGGATTCTCCAACGCGTTGAAGGCCTCGCTCGCCGCGCGGCGGCTACGCGGCGCGGACTTGTTCGAGCGCCAGGCGCTGCCAGATTTCGCTCAGCGCCGCGGTCAGGTCGCGCATCATCGCCGCAGTGTGCGCCGGGCCGGGGGTGAAGCGCAGCCGCTCTGTCCCGCGCGGCACCGTGGGATAGTTGATCGGCTGGACGTAGACCCCGTATTCGGCGAGCAAGATATCGCTGATCCGCTTGGCGCGGACGGGGTCGCCGACCATCAGCGGAACGATATGCGTGGTCGATGGCATGACCGGGAGCCCGGCCTCGGCCAGCATGGTCTTGAGCGCCGAAGCGTTGGCCTGCTGGGCCTCGCGTTCCGCGTTCGAACCCTTGAGATGGCGTACGGCGGCCAGCACGCCTGCGACCAGCACGGGCGACAGCGAAGTGGTGAAGATGAACCCCGGCGCATAACTGCGGATCACATCGACGATCCGGGTATCCGCAGCGATATAGCCGCCCATCACCCCGAACGCCTTGCCCAGCGTGCCCTCGATGATCGTGATCCGGTGCGCGGCTTCGTCGCGTTCGGAAATCCCGCCGCCGCGCGGGCCGTACATCCCCACCGCATGGACTTCGTCGATATAGGTCAGCGCGTTGTACTTGTCCGCCAGATCGCAGATCGCGTGGATCGGGGCGACGTCGCCGTCCATCGAATAGACACTTTCGAACGCGATCAGCTTGGGCACTGCGGGGTCGGTCTCGGCCAGCAACTGTTCGAGATGCACGAGATCGTTGTGCCGGAACACCTTCTTCTCGGCGCCCGAATTGCGGATCCCCGCGATCATGCTGGCGTGGTTCAGTTCGTCCGAAAAGATCACGCAGCCGGGCAGGACCTTGGCCATGGTCGAGAGCGTCGCATCGTTCGAGACGTAGCCCGAGGTGAACAGCAGCGCGCCGTCCTTGCCGTGAAGATCGGCCAATTCCCGCTCGAGCTGGATGTGATAATGAGTGTTGCCGCCGATGTTGCGGGTGCCGCCCGATCCCGCGCCGACATCGTGGAGCGCTTCTTCCATCGCGGCAATGACCTTGGGATGCTGGCCCATTGCGAGGTAATCGTTCGAACACCACACCGTGATCGGCTTGGGCCCGTTGTGCCCGGCAAAACAGCGCGCGTTGGGATAGGCACCTTTGTTGCGCAGGATATCGATGAACACGCGGTACCGACCTTCGTCGTGCAGACGATCGATCGCTGCGTCGAAAACCTGATCGTAGTTCACGCGCTTCCCCTGCCATGTTCCCGCACCGCGGCGGGGGAGGGCGGCTCCGGTCCAGACTGTGCCGCTGCTCGCCTTTAACGCCCTGCGCACGCCAAGGCCAGACCAGAATCGCGCGCTCGATTACTGCAGGAGAATGCCCTGCTTGCCCGGCGTCTGTGCGATCGAGTCGATGTCGTGCCCGGGGATTATTTCCATCCGCGGCGCTTCGCGGTGGAGCGCGCGCACCGTCGTGAGCCACGATAGCACTGCCCGGCGATCCTCGGGGGCGATCCAGTCCGCCAGCAAGTGCGAGCGGGCGCGGCCCTGTTTCCAGCTTGCCGCCGTGGTCACGGTATCGCCGCCGAACAGGTACTCTCGGCCATCGCCCAGCGCGACAAAATACATCATCGAACCCGGAGTGTGACCGGGCGCGCGGATCGCGACGACGCCGGGCGCGACAGCCTGGAGCGGCAGATCGCGCATCCGCCGCACCGAAGCCAGAGCCGCGGGAGTGGGCCAGGCGGGCCCCAGGTTCGCCGGACGCTTGGTCAGCTGGGCCGCGGGCAACAAGGCGCGGGCCATGACTTGCGGATCGTCGCCGAGTGCGGCGAGCCCGCCGAGGTGGTCGGGGTGCTCGTGCGTCAGCAGGATCAATCCGGCGTTGCGCAGCCAGCCTTCGACCCGGCCGCCCGCTTCGGAATTGAACCGCTCGTAGCCCATCTGGCGCGCGGTCGCGCGATCGAAGCCGCTGTCGATAACGATGGCGCGCGATCCCGGAACCAGCAGGTGAAAACTCATCACCCCGGCGGTCAGCCGCGCGATGCCCGTTCCCGCGGCCAGCAGATCGCCCGGCACGTCGCGCTTATCGAGTACTGCGGCCTCGATCGCCGTCGGATGCTTTCCCGGCATCTGCGCAGCGAGGACGCGCAATTGCGCGATCGTCACGCCCTGCCCGGGCTGGAGACCCGGCGCATTCGACACGAGCAGCCAATAAAACGGGATGCCGATAATCGCCGCGATCAGCAGGAATATCCGCGTAGTCCGTTTCATACCGTAGCGCTCCCGAACTGGACGGCGCGGCCGAGCCCGGCCGCTGCCAGCGCGGGTCCCAGCCGCCGGGCATCTTCGTCCCACCGCGTGAAAACTGCAAGGTCGGGTCCGTTGCGCGCAAATCCCTGGTCCGCGGTTAGCACCGCGATCCGCCGGGCGATCCCCGCCGCGCCGTCGACCAGGGTAACCGCCGGGCCAAACGCTGCGGCGAGTTCTTCGCTCAGGAGCGGGAAGTGCGTGCAGGCGAGGACCACGACGTCGATCTGTCCGCCGCCAGCCTGATCGCGCAGCGCGGCGACCGCGGCCGAAATCGCCGCAGGATCGGCCGTGTCGCCGCGCAGCTTGGCCTCGGCTGCGGCGACCAGGCCGGGTGCGGCCGCCCGGAGCAGACGCTTGCCGCTCGCGAATTCCGCCTCCAGCCGATCGACGTAGCCCTGACGGATCGTCGCCGCGGTGCCGAGCAGGCCGATCGTGCCCGTCCGTGTCGCGACCGCAGCCGGCTTGATCGCCGGGACTGTCCCGACGATCGGCACTTCGAGCACCTCGCGGACCATCGCCAGCGCAATGGTCGAGGCGGTGTTGCAGGCGATGCACACCAGCCGCGGGGCAAACCGCTCGGTCATCCGCCCCAGCAGCCCGGCGACCCGCGCCGCGATTTGCGCCTCGCTCTTGTCGCCGTAGGGCAGCGCGGCATTGTCCGCGGCGTAGACGATCGGAGCCTGGGGCAGGAGTCTTCTGAGCTCGGCCAGAACCGACAGCCCGCCGACCCCCGAATCGAACAACAGGATCGGGGCGGCGGGATCGACCTTGGGAAAATCCAACTTTGTCACAACCCCGTTGGTGCTGAGCGTATCGAAGCACGGTCCTTCCTTCGCACCGCCGCGCAGAAAAGGACAGGGTTTCGGCAAAGGACCGGGCTTCCACAAGGGACAGGGCTTCGACAAAGGACAGGGCTTCCACAGGGGACAGGGCTTCGACAAGCTCGGCCCGAACGGATAGGGATCGGACATGGACGCGGTTATCCCCCTCGCACTCGCCTATCTGCTCGGCTCGATCCCGTTCGGGCTGGTCCTGACGCGGATGTTCGGCGCGGGCGATCTGCGCGCCATTGGCTCGGGCAGCATCGGGGCAACCAACGTGTTGCGCACCGGGCGCAAGGGCCTGGCCGCCGCGACGCTGCTGCTCGATGCCGCAAAGGGCGGCGTGGCGGTGGTGCTTGCCGCGTACTTCTGGCCGCAATGGGCGCCGCTGGCGGGGCTTGCCGCGATCGTCGGACACTGCTTTCCGGTCTGGCTGGGGTTCAAGGGCGGGAAGGGCGTGGCCACCGCGCTCGGCGTCGCGCTGGCGCTGTCGTGGCCCATAGCGCTGGCCTGCGCGGGCGTGTGGCTCGCGGTCTTCGCAACCTCGCGGATCTCGTCGCTCGGGGGGATGAGCGCCGCTGCCGTCGGCCCGATCGCCGCCTGGGCACTGGGGCGGGGAGAGCTGATCGCAGCACTGGCGGGAATCGCGCTGGTCGTCGTGTGGCGCCACCGGGCCAACATTGCCCGCCTGCGCGCCGGGACCGAACCGCGCGTCGGCGGCAAGCAGCGATGAGCCTGGCGCCCCCCGAAACGCTGACGCAGGATGAAGCGTTTGCGCGGATTCGTCTGCTCCGCTCGCCCAACGTGGGCCCGATCACCTACCGCCAGTTGCTCGCACGGTTCGGCAGTGGGACAACGGCGCTGGAGGCCTTGCCCGATCTCGCCGGACGCCGCGGCGGCTCATACCGCCCCGCACCGGCGGAGCGCATTGCCGCTGAGATTTCCGCGGTGCGCAAGACCGGCGCGCGCTATCTGTTCCTCGATTCGCCCGAGTACCCGGGATTGCTTGCCGAACTCGACAGCGCGCCGCCGATCCTCACGGTGCGCGGCAATACCGCCCTGCTGGCACAGCCCGCGGTGGCGATCGTCGGCGCGCGCAACGCGTCGGCAGCGGCGGTCAAGCTGGCGCGCGATTTCGGCGCGGCGCTGGCCGAAGCCGGGCTGATCGTCGTCTCGGGTCTGGCCCGCGGGATCGATGGCGCGGCGCACCGCGGGGCCTTGTCCGGGGCCGGAACGGAAGGCGGCGGCACGATCGGGGTCATCGCCAGCGGGATCGACATCGCCTACCCGCCCGACCACCGCGATCTCCAGGAACAGATCGCCGGCGAGGCGCTGCTGATCGCCGAACAGCCGCCCGGAACCGAACCGCTGGCGCGCCACTTTCCATCGCGCAACCGGATCATCGCCGGGCTCGCCGCAGGGACCGTGGTGGTCGAGGCGGCGCCTCGGTCGGGCTCGCTGATCACGGCGCGGCTGGCGGGCGAGGCCGGGCGCGAGGTCATGGCGATCCCGGGTTCACCGCTCGACAGCCGCAGCCAAGGCTGCAACCAGCTCATTCGCGACGGGGCGGTGCTCGTCCAGTCGCCCGCCGACGTGATCGAACTGCTCGAAGGGTTCGCCGGAACCCCGCGCTCGCACTTCCGCGATACCGCACATGCCTTTGCCTACGATGCCGGCGAACTGGCCGAAGGTCCCGCGGATATCGCCGGCCTGCTCACCACCGCGCCCGTCGCGATCGACGAGCTGATCCGCCAGTCGGGACAAAGCGCCGCGGCGGTGCAGCTTGCGCTGCTCGAGCTGGAGCTTGGCGGTCGGCTGGTCCGTCACGCGGCGGGACGGGTCGGGTTGAGCCAGGGCTGATTTTTCGAAGGCGCTTGACGGGGCGGATGTATGCCCACCACCCTCACGTACACGTACACACGAGGCAAACCGCGCTTCGCCAAGCAGGATACCCTGAACTTCCATGCAACTCGTCATCGTCGAATCGCCCGCCAAGGCCAAGACCATCGAAGGTTACCTCGGCAAGGACTACAAGGTCCTCGCCAGTTACGGTCACATCCGCGATCTTCCGCCCAAGGACGGATCGGTCCGCCCCGACGACGACTTTGCGATGGACTGGGAAATGTACGGCGACAAGGCGAGCCGCGTCAAAGCGATCACCGATGCCGCCAAGACCGCCGACCGGCTCATCCTCGCGACCGATCCCGACCGCGAAGGCGAGGCGATATCGTGGCACGTCCGCGAACTGCTCGCCAAGCGCAAGGCGCTGCCCAAGGAGGTTGAGCGGGTCACCTTCAACGCGATCACCAAGCAGGCGGTGACCGACGCCATGAAAGCGCCGCGCGATCTCGATCATGATCTGATCGATGCCTACCTCGCCCGGCGCGCGCTCGACTATCTGTTCGGGTTCACGCTCTCGCCGGTGCTGTGGCGCAAGCTGCCCGGAGCCAAATCGGCGGGGCGGGTGCAGTCGGTCGCGCTGCGCCTGATCGTCCAGCGCGAGCGCGAGATCGAGGTGTTCAAGCCGCAGGAGTACTGGTCGGTTGTCGCGACGCTGGAGCAGGGCGGAACCGCGTTTGCGGCGCGGCTGGTCCGGTTTGCGGGCGACAAGATCGACCGGCTGAGCCTGGGCGAAGAAGGCACCGCGATGCGCGCCAAGGCTGCGGTCGAAGGCGCGGTGTTCCGGGTCGAGGATGTCGAGGTCAAGCCGCAGCGGCGCAATCCCTATCCGCCGTTCACGACCTCGACGCTCCAGCAGGAGGCGGCGCGCAAGCTCGGCTTCTCGGCGAGCCACACGATGCGCGTGGCCCAGAACTTGTACGAGGCGGGCGCGATCACTTATATGCGGACCGATGGCGTGCAGATGGATCACAGCGCCATCTCGGCCGCGCGCGCGGCGATAACCGACCGTTACAACGGCCACTATCTCCCTGACAAACCACGCATTTATGAAACCAAAGCGAAGAACGCGCAGGAAGCCCACGAAGCAATCCGCCCGACCGAGTTCACCAGGGACAAGTTCAGCAACGGCGACGAAGCGCGGCTCTACGATCTGATCTACAAGCGCGCGATGGCCAGTCAGATGGCCTCGGCACTCATCGAGCGGACCAGCGTCAGCTTGTTGGACGGCACCGGCCAGCACGAGCTGCGCGCCACCGGTCAAGTCATCAAGTTCCCAGGATTCCTGGCGGTTTACGAGGAAAGCACCGACGTCGGGGCGAGCGGGGACGACGAAGACAGCGCGCTTCTTCCGGCGATGGTCAAGGGCGATGCCCCGGCCAAGCGCGCGGTCGATGCCGCACAGCACTTCACCCAACCGCCGCCGCGCTATTCGGAGGCCAGCCTGGTCAAGCGACTCGAGGAACTCGGCATCGGACGGCCTTCGACCTATGCCGCGACGCTCCAGGTCCTCAAGGACCGAAACTATGTGCGGACCGAGAAAAACCGTTTCTTCGCAGAGGAAAGCGGGCGGTTGCTGACCGCGTTTCTCGAGCGGTTTTTCGAACGTTATGTGGCCTACGAGTTCACCGCGGGGATGGAAGACGAGCTCGATGAGGTCTCCGGCGGCCGCGCCGCGTGGAAGGAAGTGCTCGCCGCGTTCTGGAAGGATTTCAAGCCCAAATCCGACGAGGTGATGGAGCAGAAGCCGTCCGACATCACCAAGGCGCTCGACCTGTTTCTGGCCGATTATCTGTTCCCGCCCAAGGAGGACGGATCGGATCCGCGCAAGTGCCCGGCCTGTGTCGCCGAAGGGCGCGAAGGCGGCGAACTGGCGCTGCGCGGCGGCCGGTTCGGCGCATTCGTCGCGTGCTCGAACTACCCCGAGTGCAAATACACGCGCAAATTTGCACAGCCCGGGGGCGAGGCCGATGCCGGCGACGGCGCGATCGGGATCCATCCCGAAACCGACCTGCCGATCACGCGCAAGGTCGGCCGGTTCGGCCCGTATATAGAGATGGGAGAGGGCAAGGAGGCCAAGCGCTCCTCCATCCCCAAGGACATTCCCGAGCTCGATCTGGAATGGGCGATCAAACTGCTCAGCCTGCCGCGCACGATCGGCGCGCATCCCGAAAGCGGCGAACCGATCACTGCCAGTATAGGACGTTACGGGCCGTACCTCGCGCATTCTGGCAAGTACGCAAAACTGCGTGCGACCGCCGAAGTGTTCGAGACCGGGATGAACAGCGCGGTGACCAAGCTGGCCGAAGCGGCTGCCGGGGGCGGGCGCGGCGCCCGCGCGGCAGCTGAACCGATCGCGGTGTTCGGCGCGCACCCCACCTCGGGCGGCGAGATGAAGCTGATGGCCGGGCGCTATGGCCCTTATGTCACCGACGGTACGACCAACGCCACGCTCCCGCGCGACAAGAAGCCCGAGGAACTGACCGCCGAGGAGGCCGTGACGCTGATCGACGAGCGCGCCGCCAAGGGCCCGGCCAAGGGCAAGAAGCGCGCCCCCGCGAAGAAGAAAGCTCCGGCCAAGAAGAAGGCAGCGCCCAAGAAAGCCGCGGCCAAATGAGCGAAGTCTTCACCCGCCACCGGCAGCCGTGGAAGCCCGAAGAGCTACAGAAGCTCAAGACGCTCGCCGGCAAGGGCAAGGGACTAAAGGAAATTGCCAAGGCGCTGAACCGAAGCGAGGAATCGACCAAAGACCGCGCCAAGGCCGATAGCATCGGGATCGCGAAGTTGCGCTAGCTTGGCGCGGACCGTCACTTCACCCAGTCGAGCCCGATTTCGTCGTAGATTTCGCGGCTGTCTTCCCACTTCTCGTCGACCTTGAGGTGCAGGAACAGATGGACCGGGACGCCGAGGATGGCCGAAAGTTCCATCCGCGCGGCTTCGCCGATCGCCTTGATCCGGCTGCCCTGCTTGCCCAGGACGATGGGCTTCTGGCTGGCCCGCGCGATGACGATCTGCTGGCGTACTTCGACCGAGCCGTCGGCGCGCTGGGTGTAGCTTTCGGGCCGGACGGCGGCATCGTAGGGCAGTTCGTCGTGAAGCTGGCGGTAGAGCTGTTCGCGGGTGATCTCTGCGGCCAGAAGCCGCTCGCTGGCGTCGGAGACCTGGTCCTCGGGATAATGCCATTCGCCTTCGGGCATCAGCTCGGCGAGGCGCGCCTTGAGTTCCGGGACCCCGTCACCGGTCAGCGCAGAGACAAAGAACACCTCGTCGAACCCGGCAGCGGCAACGAATTCCTCGGCCAGCTTGAGCAATGGCTCCTTGGCCCCGGCATCGACCTTGTTGAGCACGAGCAGCTTGCGCTCCTTGCGGTCTTTCAAAGCCTCGAGGATCGGCACGAGTTCGTGGCGGCGCTGCTTGACGGTATCGACCAGCAGCATCAGCGCGTCAGCATCGCTCGCGCCTTCCCAGGCGGCGGCGACATCGCCCGGTCGAGCCGGCGCTTGGGCGCGAAAATGCCGGGAGTGTCCGCGAGGATGATCTGGACTTCGTCCGCACCTTCTGTGGCCAGCGCGATACCCATGAGCCGGGCGCGGGTGGTTTGCGCCTTGGCGCTGACGATCGCCACTTTCTGGCCGACGAGCGCGTTGACGAGCGTCGATTTGCCCGCATTCGGCGCGCCGAGCACCGCAACGAGACCGCATCTTCGCGTCATCCGAACCGCCTCAAAAACTCGGCCGCGGCGGCGGTCTCGGCGTCTTGCTTGCTCGCGCCGCCGGCTGCCGCCTCGCCCACTCCGGGGATCGCGACCGTCACGGTGAAGCTGGCCGCGTGGTCGGGGCCCGATCTCCCGGTGACCTGGTATTCGGGCACCTTGCGCTTGTTGCCCGCAGCCCATTCCTGCAGCGCCGATTTGGGGTGCTTGGATTTTCCGGCCTTGCCTGCGACCGCGTGGCGCCACAGTTCGCGGATCATGGCGCGCGCCGGGCCGAACCCGGCGCTGACGAAGCGCGCGCCGATCAACGCTTCCATGACATCGCCAAGAATGTTGTCGCTGTCCGCACCGCCGTCGTCGCGCGCCTGCTTGCCCAGCCGCATGTGCGCCGCCAGGCCGATGTCGCGCGCGATTTCGGCGCACATCTCGCGGCTGACCAGCGCGTTGAGCCGCTGGGAGAGCTTGCCCTCGGCATCGCCTTCCTTCTCGAACAGCCATTCGGCGATGACCAGGCCGAGCACGCGGTCGCCGAGAAACTCGAGCCGTTCGTAATTGCGCGGCTCGCCCATGCTCCCGTGGGTCAGCGCATCGATGTAGGGTTCGTCGCTGCCGATCGCTTCGCCCGCAAGCGACCCGACGAACGCGCGCGTCGCGGCAGACAGGGTCGCCGAAGTCGCGGCGGATGCGCTCAAAGGGCCGTCCCGATGCGGTTCCAGCGCGCAGCGGTGAACCAGGTCCACGGCTTTAGCCAGGCCGAGGAACCGTCGGTCGAGAACATCATCACGGTGGCGCGGCCGACCAGGTTGGCCTGCGGGACGAGCCCGACCCCGCCGCCTTCGACTGCGGGAAAGCGGCTGTCCATCGAGTTGTCGCGGTTATCGCCCATCAGGAACAGCGCGCCTTGCGGGACCACCACCGGCGCGGTGTTATCCTGCTCCCGCGCCCCGAAATCGAGCACGTAATAGCTTTTGCCCTCGGGCAAGGTTTCGCGGAAGCGAGGGTAGTGACAGGTCTTCGCGCCGCTCGTCTCGGTCACCATGAATTGGCCGCCGAAGCAATCGGTATTGGGCGAAACCTGCTGGACCAGATCCTCGACCCGGACCTTGGGAACGGGCTTGCCGTTGATCTGGAGCACTCCGCCGATCATCTGGATCTGGTCGCCCGGAAGGCCGATGACGCGCTTGATGTAATCGGAATCGTTGGCGGGCGGCGCCTTGAAGATCACCACGTCGCCGCGCTTGGGTTGATGGGCGAGGATGCGCCCGGGGATCAGCGGCAAACCGAACGGCAACGAGTAGCTCGAGTAGCCGTAGGGCCATTTTGCCGCGAGCAGGTAATCGCCGTTTTCCAGCCCCGGCAGCATCGATTCCGAGGGGATGTTGAACGGCGAGAAGAAAAAGCTGCGGAAGATCGCGACGACCGCGACCAGCTTGAGCAAAAAGACCCAGAAGCTGTCTTCCTTCTTTTCCGGCTTGGCCGAGGTCAGCGAAGCTGGTTCGATCGGCTGACCGCCAGTGGCGTCGGCGTTGAGGGTCGTCTGGTTCATCGGCTGGTCCATGTTGGCCGCGGCGGGCGGCGTCAAGTCGCTTGGTGTATTGCTCTAGTAATACACGATTGGCCGGTTTGCCGCAAAGCGTTTGTCGCTTCGCGGTTGCAGCACACTTGGCGCAGGTACGGCAACGCGTCATAGAACGCGGGACCTGATCGAAAGCGACCCGATGACCGACCTTCCCGGCGATCTCCCAACCGCGCTGTGGGCCGAACTCGCGGCGCTCCCCCGGCCGACATTGAGCGCGCTGTTCGGCGATCCCGGACGACTGCAGCGGTTCAGCACCGCGCTCGATCTGCCGGGCGGAACGATCCGGTTCGACTGGTCGAAAACCCACCTCGACGCGGCGCATGTCGCAGGGTTCGAGCGGCTCGCCCGCTCTACGCAGTTCGCGGCGCGGCGCGCTGCGCTGTTCGCAGGCGAGATCGTCAATCCCAGTGAGCATCGGGCCGCCGAGCACACGGCCCAGCGCGGGCTTGGCAAGGACACCAGCGTCGAGGAAGCGGCCGCGCTACACACCCGCATGCGCGGGCTGGTCGAGGCGATCCACGACGGCGTGCTGGGCGAGGTCAAGCACCTGATCCACATCGGCATCGGCGGGTCCGCGCTCGGGCCCAAACTGGCGATCGATGCCCTGGCCCGGGAGGACTCGCGGGTGGCGGTTCACGTCGTTTCGAACATCGATGGTTGCGCGCTCGAGGAAGCGTTCGCTGCCTGCGATCCGGCGACGACGATGATCGCGGTCGCCTCCAAGACATTCACCACGATGGAGACGATGACCAACGCCGCCAGTGCGCTGGCATGGCTCGGTGACAACGGGATCGAGGACGGTTTCGGGCGGGTCGTCGCGTTGACCGCCGCACCCGAAAAGGCAGTCGAGTGGGGGGTCGACGAGACCCGCGTGTTGCCGTTCCCGGCGAGCGTGGGGGGGCGCTATTCGTTGTGGTCGTCGATCGGGTTCCCGATTGCGCTGGCGCTGGGCTGGGAGCAATTCGCCGAACTTCTCGACGGCGCGGCGGCAATGGACCGCCACTTCCTCGACGAGGAGGGACCGGCCAACCTGCCGCTGCTCGCAGCGTTTGCGGATCAGTTCTATTCCCGTCTGCGCGGCTGCCAGACGCGGGCCTGCTTCGCCTATGACGAGCGGCTGCGGCTGTTGCCGTTCTATCTGCAGCAGCTTGAGATGGAATCGAACGGCAAGTCGGTGACCGCAGATGGCGGGGCGGTCCACGGGCCGACGGCACCGATAACCTGGGGCGGGGTCGGCACCGATGCCCAGCATGCGGTGTTTCAGCTGCTCCACCAGGGGACCAACATCGTGCCGGTCGATTTCATCGCCGCGATCGCGCCCGGCGACGTGCTCGACGAAGCGCACCACCGGATCCTGCTTTCGAACTGCTTTGCCCAGGGCGCGGCGTTGATGGCGGGCAAGGCAAGCAGCGACCCGGCGCGCGCCTATCCCGGAGACCGGCCCTCGGCAACCATGCTGATCGACGAACTAAATCCGGCGACGTTGGGCGCGCTGATCGCGTTCCACGAACACCGCACGTTCGCCAATGCAGTGTTGATGGAGATCAACCCTTTCGATCAGTGGGGGGTCGAACTGGGCAAGGAGATCGCCAACGCGATCGAGGCGGGCGGGAGCAAGTTCGACGCCAGCACCGCCGCGCTGCTCGCCGCGGCGGGGATCGGTTAAGCGCGCCGAAAGCGTTTGGCATTGCCGGGAGCGGAGGCCATATCGCGGCGCCTAACAGGAGCTGAATATGCCCGCCGCCAAGAAGCCGAAAGTCGCCCAGAAGCCGGCTCCCGACAGGAAGCCCGCTCCCCCCACGAAGCCGGCGTCCTCGTCGAAATCTCCGGCCGCCAAAAAACCCGCGTTCGACTACGATCTGTTCGTCATCGGAGCAGGCTCTGGCGGGGTCCGCGCCAGCCGCGTTTCCGCGGCGCACGGTGCCAAGGTTGCGGTGGCCGAGGAGTTCCGCATTGGCGGGACCTGCGTCATCCGCGGCTGCGTGCCCAAGAAGCTGCTCGTCTACGGCTCACACTTCGCCGAGGAACTGCAGGACGCGGCGCATTACGGCTGGACCATCGGCAAGCTGAGCTTCGACTGGAACGTGCTGCGCGATACCGTGCTCGGCGATGTCGACCGGCTCAACGCGGCATATACCACGACTCTCGAAAGCCACGGGGTCGAGCGGTTTCTTGAGCGCGCGACGATCACCGGTCCCAATTCGGTGAAGCTCGCCAGCGGCAAGACCTATACCGCCAAGACCATTCTGGTGGCGACGGGCGCATGGCCGGTGATCCCCGAATTCAAAGGCGCGCAACATTGCATCACCTCGAACGAAGTGTTCCACCTGCCATCGTTGCCCAAGCGCGTGGTGATCGCGGGCGCGGGCTATATCGCGCTCGAATTCGCGGGCATCTTCAACGCGCTCGGCTGCCACGTCACCGTCGTCAACCGCAGCGATGCGATCCTGCGTGGTTATGACGAAAGCCTGCGCGACCGGTTGCTCCAGATCACGATGGCGCGCGGGATCGAGTACAAATTCAACTGCCCGTTCGACAGCGTCGCGAAGAACGAGGACGGGACCTTTCAAGTGACATTGGCGGGCCACGACCCGTTCTGCGCCGACCTCGTGATGGTCGCTACGGGACGCAAGCCCAATACCGATGGGCTCGGGCTCGACAAGGTCGGGATCAAGCTTGGGCTCAAGGGCGAAATCCCCGTCGACGAATTCAGCCGGACATCGTGCAAAAGCATCTACGCGGTGGGCGATGTCACCGACCGCGTCCAGCTTACCCCGATCGCCATCCGCGAGGGCCAGGCGTTCGCCGACACCGTGTTCGGGGACAATCCGCGCAGCATCGACTACGATTTCATCCCCAGCGCGGTCTTCTCGCAGCCGCCGCTCGCGGGCGTCGGGCTGACCGAGGGTCAGGCGCGCGAAACGCTTGGCAGCATCAAGGTGTTTTCGTCCGACTTCCGCCCGATGAAGAACGTCTTCGCCGGACGCCACGAACGCGGGCTCTACAAGATGATCGTCGATGCCGCGACGGACAGGGTCGTGGGGCTGCACATGATCGGACCCGAGGCGCCCGAGATCCTCCAGGCCGCGGCGATCGCGGTGCGCGCCGGGCTGACCAAGGCGGATTTCGATGCGACGGTTGCGCTCCATCCCTCGATGGCGGAGGAACTGGTGCTGATGCGCTAGGCCGTCAGCCCCACCATCGCTGCGCTGTCTGCCCACAGCTTGGCGCATAGCGCATCGTCGCGCGCAAGCTTGGAGGGTTCGGGCCAGGTCGGCTTACCGCCGCGAAGTGACATGTAGACGCGGTCGTTCGCGATTGTTCCATCGGCGAGCCCGGCCAGCGCATCCGCCCCATCGCTCAGGCGGTTGGCGCCTTTGCCCAGCGGGAGGCGGGACAGCAGCGGCATCACCAACGCCCGCACCGGCCACGGCGAATTGCGCGCAAGCCCGGTAGCGGGAATGAACCCGGGATCGTAGGCATGGACCGCGATACCGCGCGCCGTCACTTCATTCCGCGCTGCGAGCGTCCGCGCGGTCATCAGGTTGCACAGCTTGGACGTGGAGTAGGCCCGCAATCCCGATCCGATCCCGGATTTTCCTGCCTCCGGATCGGTTGCCGGATCGGCGAGGCGAAGCGCGTCGGCATGACGCGGGGCGGGCACCCCCGTTTTCTCATCGGGATCGTGCGTCCCGCTCGAAGTGAAGACGATGCGCCCACCATCGATGATCTTGGGCAGCAGCAACCGCGCGAGCAGATAATGCGCCAGATGGTTCACCCCGAACGTCAGCTCGAAACCCTCGGCCGTTCGTTGCTCGATCGTGTGGACCTGCATGCCGGCGTTGAGTACGAGCGCATCGATGCCATCGGGGCACTGCGCGGCGAACGCGCGGACGCTGGTCAGATTGGCGAGATCGAGCGGAAGCTCGCGCACTCCGGATGGCGCGGGCGTGCCGCGCGTCCCGGCAATGACTTCATGGCCTGCCGCGATCAGGCGCGTCGCCGCGCCTTCCCCGATTCCCGAAGTGGCGCCTGTCATCACGATCAGCATCGGTTCGTCCTTGTCAGCTTGGCGCACCCTGGCGTTTGACAAGCGTATTAGGTTGCCCAATAAAACTCAATACGCGGGTCGCAAGCGGGAGAGCAGGCATGCCAGGCAAAGTATTCGTTTCGGGGGGCAGCGGCTATATCGGCGGCGAAACCATCCGCCAGCTGCTGGCCAAAGGCTGGCGGGTGAATACGACGGTGCGCAGTCTGGCCAAGGAAGCGGCGTTGCGCGCGCAGCTTGGCGGGACGAGCGAGACACTCGGGATTTTCGCCGCCGATCTGGAAAACGATGCCGGCTGGGCCGAGGCGATGGCGGGGTGCAGCCATGTCGCGCATATCGCCTCGCCGTTTCCGACCTCGGTCCCCAGGAATCCCGACGATCTGATCGTACCCGCGCGCGAAGGCGCGCTGCGTGCGCTGCGCTTTGCCAAGGCCGCGGGAGTCACACGGTTCGTGATGACGAGTTCTTCCGCGGCGATCGCGTACGGGCACCCGCCCGGCAAGACGTTGTTCGATGAAAACGACTGGACCGATGTCGATGCGCCGGGGGTTCAACCCTACGTGAAGTCCAAGACGATCGCCGAGCGGGCCGCACGTGACTGGGTGGCGCGTGAGGGCGGCGCGATGGTGTTCTGCACAGTCAACCCGGTGGCGGTGCTCGGCCCGGTCGAGAGCGACGATTTCGCGGCCTCGATCGAAGTGGTGAAAAGCCTGATCGACGGCTCGGTCCCCGCATTGCCGAATGTCGGCTTCTCGATCGTCGATGTGCGCGACATCGCCGATCTGCACGTCCGCTGCCTCGAAGCGAGCGACGAGACCGTGCGCGGCGAACGCTTCATCGGCAGTTCGGGACCGTTCTTCAAGTTCGCCGATGTTGCCCGTATCCTGCGCGAGCAGCTCGGCTCGCAGGCGCGCAAGGTGCCGACGCGGGCGATGCCCGACTGGGGGGTGCGCGTCCTCGCGATGTTCATGCCGCCGGCGCGCCAGCTCGTCGGCGAAGTCGGCCGGATCCGCGAGAACAATTCGGCACATGCCCGGACCGTGCTGGGCTGGGCGCCGCGGCCGCCCGAGGTATCGATCGTCGATTGCGCGCGCAGCCTGATCGCGCGCGGCGTGGTCAAGGTTTGACGCGGGTTTAATCGCCCGGTTAAACCGCCCCTTGACGCTACGGCGTCCCGCTCGCTAGGCGGGACGGACCACGCCGCCGGGAGAGCGCATGTCCGCCAATATCGCCGAACTCGAGAAACGCCGCGCCGCCGCCCGTTTGGGCGGGGGGCAGAAGCGGATCGACGTGCAGCACGCCAAGGGCAAGCTGACCGCGCGCGAACGGCTCGACGTGCTGCTCGATGAAGGCAGCTTCGAGGAGCTCGACATGTACGTCGAGCATAACGCCACCGAGTTCGGGATGGCCGAGCAGCGCTTTCCGGGCGACGGCGTGGTCACCGGCAGCGGCACGATCAACGGCCGGCTGGTCTATGTCTTCAGCCAGGATTTCACCGTGTTCGGGGGCAGCCTGTCCGAGCGTCACGCGCAGAAGATCTGCAAGGTCATGGACACCGCGCTGAAAATCGGCGCGCCCGTCATCGGGCTCAACGACAGCGGCGGTGCGCGCATCCAGGAGGGCGTCGCCAGCCTGGGCGGCTATGCCGAGGTGTTCCAGCGCAACGTGCTCGCCAGCGGCGTCGTCCCCCAGCTCAGCCTGATCATGGGGCCGTGCGCGGGCGGGGCGGTCTATTCCCCCGCGATGACCGACTTCATCTTCATGGTGAAGGACAGCAGCTACATGTTCGTCACCGGGCCCGATGTGGTCAAGACCGTGACCAATGAGGTGGTGACGCAGGAGGAACTGGGCGGCGCGATCACCCACACCACCAAGACCAGCGTCGCCGACCTCGCGCTGGAAAACGACATCGAGGCGCTGCTCACCGCGCGCGATTTCTTCGACTACCTCCCGCTGTCGAACCGCGAGGACGTGCCCGAGCGCCCGACCTCGGACCCGTGGGACCGCGCCGAGGACAGCCTCGACACATTGATCCCGGCGAGCGCCAACCAGCCTTACGACATGCACGAAGTGATCCGCAAAGTCCTCGACGAGGGCGAGTTCTTCGAGATTCAGCCGGCGCACGCGGGCAACATCCTGTGCGGGTTCGGGCGGGTCGAGGGGCGCAGCGTCGGGGTCGTCGCCAACCAGCCGATGGTGCTGGCGGGCGTGCTCGACATCAACTCGAGCAAGAAGGCCGCGCGGTTCGTGCGGTTCTGCGATGCGTTCAACATCCCGATTCTGACCTTCGTCGACGTCCCCGGGTTCCTTCCCGGCACCGCGCAGGAATTGGGCGGGATCATCAAGCACGGCGCCAAGCTGCTGTTCGCCTATGCCGAGGCGACCGTGCCCAAGATCACCGTGATCACGCGCAAGGCCTATGGCGGCGCCTACGACGTGATGGCCAGCAAGCACCTGCGCGGCGATCTCAACTACGCCTGGCCCACCGCCGAAATCGCGGTGATGGGCGCCAAGGGCGCCGTCGAAATTATTTTCCGCGGGCTCAGCGCG
>JANXSP010000085.1 GCA_025356575.1 Novosphingobium sp. | reverse complement strand
AGAGCCTGAGCGGAAAGTGGTTGAGCGATATCAGTAGGTTGTGATTCACCGTCGTTGTCGAGACGATAGGAGAAGCAGATGGCCTGGACTGATACCGCCCGCGGGGAACATATGCGGGATGGACCTGGTTATCCAAGCGATATGCGCGATGGCGAGTGGGCGCTGATCGAGCCGATGTTTCCAGCAGCGCGTCGCGGTGGCCGTCCACGCACCACGTGCCTTCGTAAGGTGATGGACGCGATCTTGTATATTGCGTCGAGCGGGGGAGCGTGGCGGATGCTGCCCAAATGCTTCCCGCCGGTCTCGACGGTGCGGGGCTATTTCTACGCCTGGCGGGACAGCGATCTGCTGGCGACGATCAACCATCTGCTGGTGATGACCGCGCGCGAGCAGGCTGGTCGGGAGGCCAGTCCGAGCGCCGGCGTGATCGACAGCCAGTCGGTCAAGACCACGGAAAGTGGCGGGATTTGCGGCTATGATGCAGGCAAGAAGGTCAAGGGACGCAAGCGCCATATCATCACCGACACCTGTGGTTTTCTCGTTTTCATCTTCGTCCATGCCGCTGACATTCAAGACCGCGACGGTGCCGTGGATGTCCTCAAGGCGATCCGATCCCGCTTTCCGTGGTTGCGCCATGTCTTCGCGGATGGGGGCTACGCTGGCGAAAAGCTCAGGAACGCGCTCAGAGGCAACGGCGAGTGGACTTTGGAAATCATCAAGCGCGCGGACACCGCCAAGGGCTTCGAAGTTCTGCCACGCAGATGGGTTGTCGAACGCACTTTCGCCTGGCTCGGGCGATGCCGGCGCCTTGCCAAGGACTGGGAGCGATCCATCGAAAGCTCCACCGCATGGGCAACCATCGCCAGCATCCGAATGATCACCCGTAGAATCGCAAGACTCTCAATCAGTTGAGAAACTTTTGAATCGGGCTCTAAGGAAGTCTTGCAGTTCTACGTGCTCAATTCCGCCCTTATCGAGGCCGTTCGGGGCCCGACGAACTCCGACGGCAAGGAAGCCGTGACCGGCGACATTGTATACACTGCAAAATTGAAGGACGCGCTACAGCGAGCAAGCGATCAAGGCCTGCCTGCAGCAGCTCGCCAGTGGATCGAAGAGCATGAGATCAGACCTGCCGAAGGGCATTATGATGCCGATCACACGTTCAAGACGAGAGCGGGCGTCGGGAGCAATCCGGCGGACGATCCTGATTACGGTGACTTTCGATCGAATCTGGCAGTCATCAGGGAGCAGGAAATCCAGAAAGCTCAAATGCAGACCGAACTGCTGATCCTCAGCCAGCTGGGTCAGGGCGGCACCGCACAATACGAGCAGGTGCAGCAGCGCATTCAGGGATTTGAAGCAGACATTCTCGTCGCCCGTTCGGCGGTGGCCAAATATGTGAAGGATGCATTTCAGGCGCAAAGGCCGCCCGGCGGCGCTTCGGGCAGTGGAAGCGGTTCGGGCAACACCATAGTCGAAGGCGCCGAGGAGTTCGCAAACGAAGCAATGGACGTCTCGAGCGCTGAGGCGCTGAGAGACGGCGTCGCAATTGCGCGCGCCTATATCGAGCCCGCCGACGCGCTGAGCGGAGGTTCCGGTCGAAAGCTGACAAGGGCCGACGTCGATGGCATGCTGGAGCGGATCCGGATCGCAGAAAGCGCGGTTTCAAGCAGCACTGCCGCGCCTGCAAGCGGCGTGGATCGCCTGGTTCAGGCCGGTGAAGGAGCACCGCTGACGGTTGCCGCGCTCAACCCGATCTACAAGAATTACCGCGTCACCCCCGGCCAAAACGGGTCGGTCGTCGTATCCGTGACGTCCGCGCAGGTCCGGACGCCGACCGCAGTAATGACGATCCCGTCGAGCCAGATCACCGTTCCGTCGAGCCAGATCCTTGTGCCGTCCGCGGTCATGACGGTGCCCAGCGCTCAGATAAACGTCCCCAGCACGCAGGTGAATGTACCGTCGTCGGTCATGACCGTGCCTAGCACGCAAATCAACGTGCCATCGACCCAGGTTCGCACGCCGGGCAGCGCCATGAGCAGCCTCGACCTGCAGCCCGCGCTGTGCAGGCGCTGACTACCATCGTTAGGGTTATCTGACTCGAAAAGGGGGGTTGCCATGGGCATCCGTATTCTCACCGCCGTCGCGTGCGTCATCCCACTCGGGCTCGCGCAACCAGCGCTCGCCGATCCCATCACCTATATCGTCAAGCAAACGATCGGCGGGGGCAGCGTCGTGGGTCAGATCGGGACTGACGGCACGCTCGGCACGCTGGCGACCACGAATGTCAAGGCATGGGACCTGACGCTGAACGGCGTGGGGCAAACCTACAATATCAACACCGCAAACAGCTCGGTCCAGATCCAAGGCAACGCAGTGACCGCGACGGCCACCAATCTATCGTTCGATTACAGCGGGCCGGGATCGAACTACCTGCTGTTTCAGCAAGGTTTGTTTTCGGGAAACCACTATTGGTGCAACGCGAACGTCGGCGGCGCGTGTCGGCAAGGAGCGACGGTAGCGCCGATCAGCGCGGTCAACGACCCTTCCGCCCAGTTCGAGGCCCGCACAGGCGTTCAGGTTTTGGGAAGCGCTTCTGGCGCAGCGCCAACGCCGACACCCACCCCCACACCAACACCGACGCCTACACCAACACCAACACCAACGCCGACGCCGATGCCGCCCATCGGCCCGATCAACGTCACCACGGTCGACGCGCTAAACCAGTCGCTCGCCCAGCTCGCGACCAGCCTCCAGGCGCAGCTGATCACCGCGAACCTGTTCGCGAAGGTTCTGCTTGGCAAGAACGAGCAGGTCAGTTGCGGCGATTGTGGCGGTGCGGGGGCGACCTTCGGCAGTGTCAGCTTCTCCGCACATGGTCGCAAGACGCTGACCCCCGAACTCACTGCGCTGTTCGGTTTTGCGATCGGTCATTACGCGGAAAAGGGCGCGTTCATTTCCGATTCGCATACGTTCGCCGGCGGACTGCGCTTCGATCCCGCGACGATGGGCAAATCGCGTCCCTATGTCGAGATCGGCGGGGCAGTCGCGCCCGGACAGCGCGCCTCATACCAGCGCACCTATATGACCGGTGCTGGCATCGCGACCGGGATCGGCACGACGCGGACTAGCAACATGTCGATCTATGCGCGCGCTGGCTGGGTGACGCGCCTTACCCCGCGCGACGAGCTCGCGGGCAGCGTCAGTCTCGGCCATAGTTGGCAGACCCAGAATAGCTATTCCGAAACAGCCGGCGCGGGCAATCCGTTCGATGCACAATATGGTCGCGGGGTGAGCCAGACAAGTATGGCGGGCGCGTCGGCGCAATATACGCACTTGTTCGGCAAGCGAGTCGAATTTGCGGTCGACGCTACTGTCTCTCGCTCGTTCGGATCGCACAGCAGCATCGGCGCAACGATTGCCGGATTTGGCCAAGCAAATGTCGCGGGGGGCGAGATCACCTATTTCGAGCCGGGGGCACGAGTGAGCTTCCGGGTGTCGCGCCACGTGAAGGTCGATGCATTTATCAATGCTACGATTGCCGGCCAGTCGATCGGAACGAGCAAGCACGGCGGGTTTGGCGTCAACGTAAACTTCTAAGCGAAAGCCAGATCACGATCAGGAGAGGCGCGGCCCAGATTATCGGCTCGAGCTGGGTCGAATGATCCCATTCGGGCTCGTACTGCGCCGCTGTGTTGGTTGCCCGGTAGCGCCAGGCGAGGATGTCCACGAGCGCGATAACCGGAATGACGATCAACAGCATTGGGCCGGTGGCAAAAGTGAACAGGTTGCGCTGCTGAAGCGCGACATCTCCCATCGGGTTCATCACCACCATATTGCACCCGCCAAGCAGCACGGGCAGCAGGCCAAGCGGCGCAAGGCGACCGGCGGTGGGCAGCTTACAGTGGTGGGGACGGCGTATCATGGCCGGCAAGCAGGTGTCGCCAGCGCGACGCGACATTGGACATTTGGTCCAATGTGCACAATTCACGATTTGCGGCATCAGCGGAATGCCGGGCGGTGTGTCACGGCATTTGGGAAGCGCAATCGTTGAATGCCCCCACTGCATCCGATGTCGCGGAGCGCGATGCCCGGGCGATCAATGCCCGGCACGGCGACATCGCGCCCAGCGAAATCGCGATCGGCGAAATCGCGATCGGCGTCTTTGCCTTGTTTCACATGGTCGCGGGGGTTCCGCTCTCGTGAGCCGTGCTCTTCATCCGGGAAAGCGTGGGGCGCTTTCTGGCAATCGAGATTGTCGGCGGTATCGTCTGCATGATCGCGGTCATCGCCTCGGGTCTGCTCGCCGATCGCGTCGGCCGCCGTTACCTTCTGGGGGTGTCAGCAATCGGGATCGCGGGGTTCAGCGGGTTTGCGCCCCAATTGCTCGACGGCGGAGCGGCGGGCGAGATTGTTTTCATGGTCATAGGCTTCGCTCTGATGGAAATCGCGTTCGGTCGATCATCGGGCGCGGTCGCTGCCAATTTCGGGAGCGTGCGCCGCTACACCGGGGCCGCGCTTACTTCCGACCTTGCATGGCTCGTCGGGGCCGGGTTCGCCCCATTCGTCGCCCCTGTCCTGGCCAGCAAATTCGGGCTGGTAGCGGCTGGCAGCTATTTGTTATCCGGCGCGCTGGGCACGCTGATCGCACATGGCATCAACAAGGAACTGGCGCAGCGCATTTCATGACCGCTCCAGGATCAGCGATCGGCAAACACCCACTGGAGACGGGGCCGGATCGGCAGGACTGCCAGGTAGAACTGCTCGAGACTGGCGAGCACCCAGCGCGAACGCGTTGCCAGTCCCAGCGGGCGCAGCAATGGCACCGCTCGCCACATCGCCGCAAAGACGGCAGCGCCCGACAGCATGGGTCCGCACTCGCTGGCATGGAAGCGCTTCAGCACTTCGGAGCGGTCGATTGGACACGCTGCGGGCGCTGCGTCCGCAATTTAGACGAAATCGATCGCACCGTTCCAGGCGAGCCGCCGCATAAGCGCGATTGCACGCCGGCAAAGCGGGCAACTTCCATCGTACCAGACAGTAAGTTCGGTTATGCCGGCATTGCAGGTGTGTTGCTCCGAAGTGCACCCTTCAGCGGGGTGGCAGAGCGCGATTTGCCGATCAGCCCGGTGTTTTCGGTGAGGTCACAACCGTCATCCGTAGGCAACTTAGACAAATTCCCTCGGAAGCTGTCGTCCGCTTGGTCCGGCGGGAGCGAAACCGAATGACGATCCTCATCGCGGTGCTGGGCGACCAGCTTACGCACGATCTGGCTTCGCTAGGCGGTGTCGACCGAAGCGATGCGGTCGTCCTGATGATGGAAGTCGGCGACGAAACGACCTACGTTCGTCACCACAAACGCAAGATCGCGCTGGTCTTGTCCGCGATGCGCCATTTCGCGCAGGAGCTTCGCGACCGCGGCTGGATGGTCGATTATGTGCGGCTCGACGCCCCCGATAACAGCGGCAGCTTCACGGGAGAGATCGTCCGCGCGGCGAAACGCCATCGCCCTGCTTCGATCCGGATTGTCGAGCCGGGTGAATGGCGCGTTCACACCGCCATCCAGCGCTGGGCCGAGCTATGCGC
Organism: Novosphingobium sp.; assembly: GCA_025356575.1. Lineage (GTDB taxonomy): Bacteria > Pseudomonadota > Alphaproteobacteria > Sphingomonadales > Sphingomonadaceae > Novosphingobium. Next base: position 1,515 of record JANXSP010000085.1, on the reverse strand, counting down.
GATCCCGGTGGAAGTCCTGCCCGACGACCGCTTCATCTGCGGCATCCTCGAATTCCAGACGTGGGCGCAGGCGCGCAACGAGCTGACGATGGAGTATTTCTACCGCGATATGCGCCGCAAGACCGGGCTGCTGATGAATGCCGCGGGCAAGCCCGAAGGTGGACAATGGAATCTCGACAAAGACAATCGCGCGCCGCCCAGGCGCGGGACCACCTATCCGCAGCCGCAGCATTTCCCACCGGATGAAATTACGCGCGAAGTGCTCGACATGGTCGCGGGCCGGTTCGCCGAACACTTCGGGCGGCTGGAGAACTTCGGTTTGCCCGTCACCGCAGCGCAGGCGCGCGAGGCGCTTGCGCATTTCGTTCGCACCGCACTCCCCGACTTTGGAACGTATCAGGACGCGATGGTCACGGGGCAGGACTGGCTTTATCACAGCTGGCTAAGTCCGGCGCTGAACCTGGGGCTGCTGACCCCGCTCGAAGTCGCGCAGGCCGCCGCCGATGCGTATGCGCGGGGCGACGTTCCGCTCAATGCAGCCGAGGGTTTCATCCGCCAGATCATTGGCTGGCGCGAATATGTGCGTGGCTATTACTGGCTCGAAATGCCGGCTGTTGCCCAAGCCAATGCGTTAGACGCGGCGCGGCCCTTGCCCGAATTCTATTGGACCGGCGAGACCGAGATGCTGTGCATGGCCGAGGCTATCCGCAACACTCGTGACAACGGCTATGCCCATCATATCCAGCGGCTGATGGTGCTCGGCAATTTCGCAATGCTCGCCGGGGTAAGGCCGCAGGAGGTCGCCGACTGGTTCCTCGCGGTCTATGTCGATGCCTATGAGTGGGTCGAACTGCCCAACGTCATCGGCATGAGCCAGCACGCCGACGGGGGGCGCCTCGCAACCAAGCCGTATGCTGGCGGCGGCGCGTATATCAATCGCATGTCCGATCACTGTGCGACGTGCCGCTACGACGTGAAGCAGAAAGTCGGACCGGATGCGTGTCCCTTCAACGCGCTCTACTGGGATTTTCTCGCCCGGCATGAACGGCGGTTTCGCCGCAATCGCCGGATGGTGCAGATGTACGCCAACTGGGACCGGATGGATCCCGCCCAGCGCGACGCTTATCGGAGCAGCGCCTCGGCACACCTCGAGACGCTGCAGCCGGCTGCCGCCGGCTGGGCGCATTGAGGGATAAGAGCATCGGCAGCTGAACGCGGAGGCGAGCTGGCAGCTCGGCCGCTACCTTCTAAAGGTCGTATGGGTACTCTTTGGCATTAGGTTCAAAGGGACGGTGCCGCACGTTGGCGAGCGCCGCCATCCTCCCCGGTTTCGGCAACGTGCGGCGACCGAGCCGATCCTGTAGCCCGGAGCCGCAACCATTCCGGCTGGTCGCAGTGAGCAGGCAACGATCGCGCGACGCCAAGGGCGCCGCCAGCAAGGATGATGTAATGCAGGAACTTACCGCCAACCAGTTTTCGCTGGTTTACAATGCCTTCTCGTTCACGCTGGCGACG
>JANXSP010000078.1 GCA_025356575.1 Novosphingobium sp. | reverse complement strand
CACGTCCGCCCCTCGGCATTGGCGATGTTGACGATATCGACGAGGTAGTATTCGCCCTGAGCGTTGGAGTTGCCGACTTTGCCGAGCAGCGCGAACAAATCCGCCCGGCGCACCGCCATCAGTCCGGAATTGCACAAGCGGCATTCACGCTCGACCTCGCTGGCATCCTTGTGCTCGACCATCGCAGCGATCCGCCCATCGCCGTGCGCCAGGATGCGGCCGTACTGCAGCGTTTCCGCAGGCTCGAACCCGAGCACGACCACTGCCGGCGCATCTGCGGCGTGGAGCCGGGCGATCATCGCGCGCAGCGTTTCGGGGCGCACGAACGGGACATCGCCGTAAAGGATCAGGACGTCGCCGCTGAACCCGTCGAGCGCCGCTTCGGCCTGCTGGACCGCGTGGCCGGTGCCGTGCTGGGGATCCTGAACTGCGATGCTCGCGCGCCCACCGAGCGCCGCCTCGAGCTGGTCGCGACCGCTCCCCACCACCACCACTTGCCGCTGCGGCGAAAGCTGCGCAGCGCTGGCGAGGAGATGCTCGATCATCGGGCGCCCGGCCACGGGGTGGAGCACTTTGTGGCGCGCGCTCTTCATCCGGGTGCCCTGCCCCGCGGCGAGGATCACGATGGCAAGCGGCGCCGCGCAGGACGTTGCGGCAGCGGGTTCGGCAGGTTGGGCGGGTTCCATGGCCGGGCAATGCCAGCATTCGCTTGCGGTTTCCACATCAACGCGTAGCGGCGGGCGCGCCATGCCCGCTTTTCCCTTCGCCGTGATCGGCTTCGACCTGGACGGGACGCTGCTCGACACCGCGCGCGACCTCGGCGCGGCGCTTAACCATGCGCTCGTCGCCGGCGGCCGGGAGCCCGTCCCGCTAACGCATATCCGCGGCTTGATCGGCGGCGGGGCCAGGACGATGATCGTCCGCGCGCTGGCAGATCAGGGCGGCGGATGCGACGCCGAGGTCGACACGCTGTTCGCCGCGCTTATCGAATATTACGCTGCCCACATCGCCGATCACACGCAGCCGTTCCCCGGCGCGATCGATGCGCTCGACGAACTCGCCGCGCTCGGGGTCAAGTTGGCGGTGGTGACCAACAAACGCGAAGCGATGGCGCGGCGCCTGTTCGGCGCGCTGGGCCTGAGCGCGCGGTTTTTCACGATCATCGGCGGCGACACGCTCGGGCCCGGACGCGCCAAGCCTGCACCCGATCTGATCCTGGAATTGCTGATCCGCGCCGGCCCCGGGCGCGCGGCGTTCGTCGGCGACACGACATACGATGTCCGCGCGGCACACGCGGCCAGCCTGCCGTGCATCGCGGTGAGCTTCGGGTATTGCGACGCCCCGGCCCGCGATCTCGGCGCCAATGCGGTGATCGACGATTTTGCTGAGCTGATCCCCGCGCTGCGCCGCCTCTAGAAGTCGAACTGGGCGCGCAGCCCAAGCGTATCCGCGGTGTAGCTTCGCGTCGTTCCCGCAGGCACCGCGGCATCGCCGAGCCACAAGTGTCCGTAATTGGCGATGAAGCGGACGTAGTCGGTAGGGATCCACAGCAGTGACGCCGCCGCGATCCGCTGGCGCCCTCCGACGATCCCGGCGTCCGACAGATCGAGCCATTCGTAGCGCGCGTTGACCTGGACCGCCCCGATCCCGCCCATTCCCAGCGGGTGCCTGGGGCGAATGCGGTCATAGACGCCGTTTTTGTAGGCGGTGACATCGCGGGTCAGGAGATAACCGACCTCGCCGTAACCGCCGTTGAAGGCGGGGTCGGCCAGCCCCGGTCGCAGCGCGGTGATCCAATGGCTTTCGGCAGTCGCATGGAATCGCCCGGCGATATACGCGAACTCGGCACCGAGGCTGCGTTCTCCGCTCGCGGCAAAAGCGCGCGTGTCGATCAGGCGGACGTCGGTGGTATGGACGAACGGGCGGGCCCGATAGCGCGCGGTGGGCGAGGCATCGTTGAACTCGCGGTAATGGCCCGAGACGCCAAGATGGAGCTGGGCCGCGCCGATCTTGGGCATGAACACCGCGCGCCCGTCGACGCTGTAGCTGTTGTTGGTATCGGCATTGAGATCGGCAGCGTTGTCCGAAAAGAGCCCCCCCGCCAGCACCACCTGCTTACCGGTGTACGTCGCGCTCAACCCGACCCGGCGCTCGAACCCGAACGCCGAATTGAACGCCGCGCGCTCCATGAAGCTGGTGAACAAATCGGAAGTCATCTCCTCCAGTCCCCAGAACGGCTTGTGCTGGCCGAGCGTCAGGGTGACCTGCGGCGATGCCTTGTAGGCCAGATAGAGGTCGGTGATATCGACCGTGCTGCCCGCCAGGTCGAATTCGGCACGGTAGCCGAAGCCGCCGGGTAATGTCCCTTCGGCACCGATGAACGCGCGCCGCACTTCGGTGGCGACGCCAAGGCTCCTGCTCGCCGCCGCGGCCGGGACATCGACCCCAGCGACGTCGACCTGCAGCCGGCCGCGCGGCTTGAAGCTCCACGTTCCCGCGGCGGGCCGCTTGGGGTCGACCGCGGCAGTAAGTCTTGGCGCGCCGTCCCAGGTGATCGTGGTTGGCGGAACCGCGCTGATTGCGGGCGGGGGGAGCGCGGCAAGCGCAGCGCTGGCTACATCGGCGCGCGTTTGCGCCGCTTGTGCCTGGGCCTGCGCAGCGCCGAGCTGAGTCTCGAGCGAGCCGATCCGCTGCGCCATCCGCGCCATCTCGGCACGCATT
>JANXSP010000065.1 GCA_025356575.1 Novosphingobium sp. | reverse complement strand
TCGCGGCCTCCCACGAACGGCGCGGTGAGCGCGGTTGCCACGGTTCCCGGATGCAGCGCGGCGATCACCGCCAACGGATGCGTGCGCCGCGCCTCGACCGCGATCGTGCGGACCAACTGGTTCAGCGCCGCCTTGCTCGCGCGGTAGGCGTGCCAGCCGCCGAGCCGGTTGTCGCCGATCGATCCGACCCGCGCCGAAAGCACTGCCAGCACCGCGCGCCGATCGCGCGGCATCCGCGGCAGCAGGGCCTGCGCGATCAGCGCGGGCAGCACCGCGTTGATGCGGTAGCTTTCGAGCAGCGCCGCGGCAGTGACCGCCCGCAGCGATTTCTCCGGACCGATGCCGCCGGGCAGCGTCAGCGCGCCGGTGGCGACAATCACCAGGTCGGGCGACATCTGCGCCGCGACCTCGGCCAGCGCAGCGGGGTCTAACGGATCGCAGGTCAGCGCGGATACCTTCCCGCCGCCGGACACGACCTGCCGCGAAACCGCGACGACGCGCGCGACATCGCTGCGCGCGGCCAGCGCGGCGACCAGCGCCGACCCGATCCCGCCCCCTGCTCCGAATACCGCAATCTCGCGCATTGCGCCCGTTTTCCTACATCGCCTCGACCTGCCCCTAAGCTTTCGCTGCGGACGGGGGCAATCCCGCGTCTTTCCTTTCGCTGGAGTCCGTCAACTTCGTCAACTTCCGCCCCTTGAACCCCCCCGCCGGTGCGCTTAGAGAATGCGGGAGTGCCGCGCTTCGCCGCGGATGGCAAAGGGATTGCGATGGCCACCTTCACCCTCCCCAAGGGCAGCAAAGTCAGCAAGCAGGGGCAGTCGTACAAAGCCGACGGCGCGGCGCGGATCAAACGCTTCACCGTGTACCGCTACGATCCCGACAGCGGGGCGAACCCGCGGTATGACAGCTTCGAGATCGATCTCGACAACTGCGGCCCGATGGTGCTCGACGCGCTGATCAAGATGAAGGGAGAACAGGATCCGACGCTGACCTTCCGCCGGTCGTGCCGCGAAGGCATCTGCGGATCGTGCTCGATGAACATGAACGGCCGCAACGGTCTGGCCTGCACCACTGCGATCGAGGACCTCAAGGGCGACATCCGCATCACCCCGCTGCCGAGCATGTCGGTGATCAAGGACCTCGTCCCCGATTTCACCCACTTCTATGCGCAATACGCCTCGATCAGCCCGTGGCTGCAAACCGTCAGCCCGACGCCTTCGGGGAAGGAGCGCCTGCAAAGCCCGGCGCAGCGCGAAAAGCTCGACGGGCTCTACGAATGCATCCTGTGCGCCTGCTGCTCGACCTCGTGCCCCAGCTACTGGTGGAACAGCGACAAGTTCCTCGGCCCCGCGATCCTCCTCCAGGCCTACCGCTGGCTTGCCGACAGCCGCGACGAGATGACCGGGGAGCGGCTCGACGAACTCGAGGATCCGTTCCGGCTGTACCGCTGCCACACGATCATGAACTGCTCGAACGTCTGCCCCAAGGGCCTCAGCCCGGCGCGGGCGATCGCCGAGATCAAGAAGATGCAAGTCGAGAGGCACCTCTGAGCGGGCATCCGCCGCCGCTTCCGGCCAGCGCGAGCGAGATCGACCGCGGGTTCGTCAGCAAGCCCGATCCCGATCATCCGGGCTGGTATACCTGGAATCTCAGCGATCCGACGCGCTTCAACGGCCAGATCCTGGGGCCGATGCGCGTGCGCCGCGATCCCGATGGTCCCGGCGGCGCGGACAAGGTCCGCGTGCGGATGGACCCCGAGCGGCGCCACACCAACCTGGCGGACAATCTCCACGGCGGGATCGTTCTCTCACTGATCGACGTGTCGCTGTTCGGCGCCTCGCGGATGTACGGGCTGATCGAGGCGGGGACCGCGGTCACGCTCGACCTTTCGGTCCAGTTCATCGGCGCGGGCAAAGCGGGGCAGCCGCTCGACAGCGTGGTAGAGCTGCTGCGCGAAACGCGCCGCCTGCTGTTCCTGCGCGGGATCGTCGAGCAGGGCGATCACATGGTCGCCGCGTTCTCGGGCACGATCCGCAAGCCCACCGCCAAGTGAGCGCGTTGCTCGCGCGCTATGAAGCGCTGGTCGCCGCGGGCGAGCTGCGCGCAGACGCCGAACAGGCGCAGGCAGCGCAGCGGCTCGCTCACCTGCAGGATTCGCTTGAGCAGAGCGCGGGCAAACCCGGTCTGTTCGGCCGTCTGTTCGCTGCCAGGTCCGAGCCGCCGCGCGGTGCGTACTTGTGGGGCGGGGTGGGCCGCGGCAAGTCGATGCTCATGGACCTGTTCCACGAGACGCTCGCGATCTCCGACAAGCGCCGGGTCCACTTCCATGCCTTCATGATCGAGGTCCATGCGCGCCTGCGGACCGAGCGCGCCAAGGAAGCCGGCGATCCGATCCCGCCTCTCGCCGCGGCGATCGCCGACGATCTGCGCTGCCTCGCGTTCGACGAGATGGTCGTCAACAACAGCGCCGATGCGATGATCATGGGCCGCCTGTTCAGCGCGCTCATCGCCGACCACGGCGTGACGATCGTCACCACATCCAACCGCGCGCCCGGCGATCTGTACAAGGACGGGCTCAACCGCGAACACTTCCTGCCGTTCATCGCGCTGATCGAGGCGCGGCTCGACGTGCTCCCGCTCAACGGCCCGGTCGATTACCGGCTCGAACGGCTCGGCGGGCTCGACACCTGGCACGTGCCGAACGGCGCGGAGGCGACCGCACAGGTCCGCGAGGCGTTTTTCCGGCTGACCGATTACCCCCCCGAAGACAGCGCCCATGTCCCCGCAGCCCAGCTCGACCTGGGCGGCGGCAGATCGCTTCACGTGCCCAAGAGCCTGAAGGGCGTGGCGGTGTTCAGCTTTAAGCGTCTGTGCGGCGAAGCACGCGGCGCCGCGGATTATCTCGCCGTCGCCCGCGCCTATCATACCGTTATCCTCGTCGGCATCCCGCTGCTCGGCCCCGAGATGCGCAACGAGGCGGCGCGGTTCGTGACGCTGATCGACGAACTTTACGAACACAAGGTCAAGCTGATCGCCACCGCCGACGCCGAACCCGCGGCGCTCTACCCGGCGGGCGACGGGCGATTCGAATTCCAGCGCACCGCGAGCCGACTGATGGAAATGCGCTCGGCCGAATATATGGCGCTCGGCCACGGGACAAATTGATGCGGCGCAGCACAATCGCTCTTGATATGTTGTATCATCGCCTTTAGGTGGCCAGTAAGATCAATTGCCATTGGAAATCCGATGTCCCCGCGCTGGTTACTCGCCTGTGCTCCGCTTGCCGTCGCCGCGGCCAGCGTCCCGGCAATCGCCCATGCGGCGCCCGATGATGCGGCGCCCGTCGATGCGGTTGCCCCGCCCAGCGGTGCCGCACTCACACCCGCCCTTGCAGCAGGTCCCGCAACCGCCCCTGCCGATAGCGACGACGAGGACAAGGGCGCCATCGTGGTCACCGCGCGCCGCCTCGACAAGGCGCGCGATTCGATCGATCCTTCGGTGGCCGCCAACGATTTCCGGATCACGCGCCAGAACCTCGATCTCCAGCCGGGCGGTGCCGACCGCAGCCTCAAGGGCGTGTTGCTTCAGGCACCCGGGGTCACCCAGGATGCCGACGGCGACGGCGACATCCACATCCGCAACGAACACGGCAACATCCAGTACCGCCTCAACGGGGTGACCGTGCCCGAGACCTTCGACGGCTTCGGCGCCCTAGTTGATCCGCGCGTGGCAGATTCGGTCGAGGTCATCACCGGCGCGCTGCCCGCGCAGTACGGCTATCACACCGCGGGGATCGTCGCGCTCAAGACCCGCACCGACAGTTTCGATTTCGATGGCGATATCGGGCTTTACGGCGGCAGCTACAACACCTTCCAGCCCAGCGCGACGATCCGCGATTCGCTCGGATCGCTCAATTACTTCGCCTCTGCCAGTTACCTCCGCAACGACCAGGGGGTTGCCAACCCGACGCCTTCGCGCACCGCGATCCACGACCGCACCGACCAATACCGCGGCTTCGGCTACGCCTCGTACATCCTTGGCGAATCCTCGCGGCTGACCGCGTTCGGTGGGCTGTCGATCGGCACGTTCCAGATCCCCAACACGCCCGGGCTCACCCCGAGTTACGCGGTCAACGGGCGGACCAAGTTCGATTCCGCGGCGATCGATCTCAACCGCCGCCAGCAAACCTACTTCGGCGTACTTTCATACCAGTACGCGGGCGAGAGCCTCGATTTCCAGATCGCCCCGTTCCTTCGTTCGGCGCACGCGCATTACATCCCCGACGCCAGCGGCGCGCAACTCGCCTTCAACGGCGCCGACACCGACCTGAGGCTGAGCAGCCTGGCCTGGGGCGTGCAGGCCGATGGCAGCCTCCACGCGGGCGACGCGCACACGGTTCGCTTCGGCGCTTTCTATCGCGGCGAGCGGGCGCGCAGCGACAGCGTCAACCGCGTATTCGCGGTCGACAGCGCGGGCAACCAGCTCACCAGCACGCCGATTTCGGTACTGGACAGCCAGCGCCAGTCGTCGCGAACGATCGGGGTCTATGTCCAGGACGAGTGGAAGCTGGCCGATACGCTGACCTTCAATTACGGCGTGCGGTTCGACGACGTCTCGGCGGTGGTCAAGGAACACCAGCTCAGCCCCCGCGCCAGCCTGGTGTGGAAACCCGCGCCGGAAACCACTTTCCACGTCGGGTACGCGCGCTACTTCACCCCGCCTCCGCTCGAACTGGTGACCAGCGGCACGCGGGCTGCCTTCAACGGCACGACGGGCGAGGCCGCAGTCGATCTGGCCGATCCGGTGCGGTCGGAACGCGAGCACAACTTCGATGTCGGCGCGCAGCAGAAGGTGGGCAAGGCGTTCACCTTCGGCGTCGACGCGTACTACAAGCTCAAGACCAACCTGCTCGATGAGAACACGCTCGGCTCGACGCTGATCCAGGCGCCGTTCAATTATGCCAAGTCGCGCGGCTGGGGGGTGGAGGTCACCGCCAACTATGAAACCGCGCCGTTCGAAGCCTACGTCAACGTGGCACGCGGCGAACAGAAGGCGACGCGGATCGTTTCGAACCAGTTCCTGTTCGATCCCGCCGAGCTGGCCTATATCGCCAATCACTACATTTACACCGACCACTCACAGAAATGGACGCTGTCGGGCGGGGCGGCGGCGAAGATCGAGGACGGTATCGGCCAGCTTCGGCCCAGCATCGATTTCATCTACGGCGATGGCCTGCGCAAGGACGATCCAGCGGGCATCGTGCCCAATGGCGGCAAGGTGCCGTCGTACGTCCAGGTCAATTTCGGGATCGCGCAGCGGCTTGGTTCGAGCGACGAACATAACCTGACGATCCGCTTCGATGTCGTTAACGTGTTCGATTCCACGTATCTGCTGCGCGATGGCTCGGGGGTCGGCGCCGGCCAGCCGGAATACGGTCCGCGGCGGGGGTTCTTCGTGGGTATCCGCAAGGGGTTCTAGGCAGTGGTCGATAGCATCCACGGGACTTGAACGCGGCGCCAGGATCGCCACTTTGTCTCCATACCGGCGCCATGCTTCCCGCCGAGGTGGAATGATCGATGATCGAAGTTCGTCCGTTTGCCTCGCTCGGCCATGCCGAGCACGGTTGGCTCGATGCCCGCCACCACTTCAGCTTTGCCGGATATCACGACCGCACCCGGATGGGCTGGGGCGCGATCCGTGTCTGGAACGACGACACCATCGCCGCGAACAGCGGGTTCGCCCCGCATTCGCACGCCGACATGGAGATCATCACCTTCGTCCGCACCGGCGCGATCAGCCATGAGGACAGCCTCGGCAACAACGGCCGCACAGCTGCAGGCGATGTTCAGGTGATGAGCGCGGGCACCGGGATTACCCACGCCGAGTACAACCGCGAGGATGTTCCGACCACGCTGTTCCAGATCTGGGTCGAGCCCGACAGCGCCGGCGAACGGCCCGGCTGGGGTGCGCGAGCGTTTCCGCGCGGCGATCGCTCGGGACGCTGGGTGACGCTCGCAGCAGGAGGCGCCGGCCGCACGGCAAACGACGCAGATGGCGCAGCGCAAGGCGACGTTTTGCCGCTGCGCGCCGATGCCCGGGTCCTGGCCGCGAACTTGCCCGCGGGCGAACGCCTGACCTTTGCCGCGGATCCGGCGCGCCACCTTTATCTGGTTGCCCCCACCGGCGCGTTGTCGATCAACGGTGTGGCCGTCGCCGCGCGGGACGGTGTCGCGATAACCGGTGAGCGCGACCTCGAGATCTCCGCCGCGCAGGACAGCGAGATCGTGCTCGTCGACGCACGCTGACAAGTTTGCTGGAGGCCGGGTAATGCCGGTGCCGGGCGATCGGCCGGAGGTGCACGCGCGCCGTCTCACCTACCAGACGCGGACCTGCCCGTTTCCACGGGCGATCCTGATATTGAGGGGGTGCCGGCCTACGCTAGACGCTCGGGATGGGGGCACGAAGCGCAAGGCAGAGCTGCGGCAGCGCGATATGGGCTATAGGGTGTAGTGCAACAACGTGCGCCTGATCGACATCCCCGCGTCATGCTCTCCGACCGCAAGGGGTCGAAACAAGCTCCGCTAGCGGCCGTCACGCACAGCAAAACGCCGCGCTTCCAGCGGAAGCACGGCGTCTGACTTACGTTGAGTGTTAACCATCGCCAACACTCCCATCAGGCGATTCGCATCCCCCGACGAAATCCCAATTCATCATGAACTAAAGCAACTGCCGAAGCGAAATCTGCCCAAGTTCAGAGCGTTAGCTCAGTTAAAGAGCCAGCGCCAAATGTTCCAATCAGTGCTCATGCGGAGTCTCCTTCACTACGAGAGACTCAGCGATTATCCTGAACAGCGATGGTTAACAAGCGTTTAATGTAAGCCCTAGCTGGAGACGCTTGCCGACAAGCTCCTCGATGAATTGGGTGCTGTTCACCGGATAGCCGATGAAATATCCCTGGCTGACATCGCAACCCATCGCCGCGAGCATGGCAAACGTTGCGGCATCCTCTACTCCCTCGGCGACCACTTGCTGGCCAAGCGCGTGGCCCAGCGCGATCGTGCTCTGGACGATCAGGCGGTTGCGTTCGGATCCAGTGATCTGGGCCACGAAACGCTTGTCGATCTTGAGCTCGTCGCTGGGCATCTCGGCGAGATAGGCCAGGCTTGCCTCGCCCGTTCCGAAATCGTCGATCGACAGACCGAAGCCCAGCGCGCGCAGCCGCGAGAGGTTTTCCTGCGCCGCGGGGCGGTTGCGCATGCCCCAGGTCTCGGTCACTTCGAACACGATCTTGCGGCTGTCGATGCCGCGCTTGCGGACGATCTCGGCCACCGTATCCACCAGCCCGGGCTTGTCGACCATTTGCGCCGACAAGTTCACGCTCATGCGAAAACCCGGCACGACTTCGGAAAAGCGCAGCGCCGCGCCAATCGCCTCGTCGAGCACCCAGTAGGTAATCGTATCGATTCGCCCGGCGCGTTCGGCCTGGAGGATAAAGGCATCGGGCGGGATAGCCCCGCGGGTCGGGTGGTTCCAGCGGATGAGCGCCTCGGCCCCGCGCACGATCGACAGGCGGTGGTCCCACTGCGCCTGGTACGCCAGCCAGATTTCGCCCTCGCGCAGGCCTTCGTCGATGCGCGCGTTGAGCGAAAGCTCCCAGGTTGCCTCGGCCAGCCGTTCGGGCGCGAATTCCTCGACGAGGCGGACGTGCGCCTGCGCATCGACGGCGCTGGCCAGCGCCGAATTGATCCGCGTCGTCGCATCCTGGTCCGCGTTGCGATCCAGCCCGAAGTGAATGTTGGTGTCCAGGGTATGCCCGCCAATATCGAGCGGGGCGGTGAACAGCGCGCGCATCCCTTCGAGGTGTGAAAGCTGGGTTTCGAGCGCCTTGGCTTCCTCGATCCACGCGAAGTGGCCCGCCCCGCCGTGGTAGATGACCGTCGATCCCGATCCCAGTGAAAGCCGGTGCGCGATCTGGCGGGCACATTCGGCATGCAATGCGCGCGGCAAGGTCGCGAGGAATTCTTCGTAGCGGCTGATCGTGCCGACGATGACGTCGGCGCCTTCGTCGATCCCGCCATCGGCCAGCGCGACGAAATTCGGCAGACCCGACCCGCTCAGATGCTTGGCTTCGATCCGCCATTTTTGCCAAAGCCGGGCAACCCCATAGCTGGCCATCGCCAGGAACGCGGGGCCGAGCGTGCTGAAGATGCCGAACATCTCGAGTATCGGTGGTCCCGCGACGACCAGGGCGACTGCCAGGCCGTAGGCCACAAGACGCAAGCGCCGGCGCGACTGGCGGCGGCCAAGGACAACCAGCGCGGCAAAGGTCAAAAGGATCGGCATCCAGCCGATGTTGATCGGAACGGAGTTCTTGAGCTGGGCCGACCCGGCGACGTCCATGAAGACCGGTGCAACGCGGCCGCGGCCGAACCAGCCGATGGGCTCTTGGCTGCTGGCGGCCAGATTGGCGACGATCACCATTTTTCCGGCCAGCTTCGCGCTGGGCGGATTGGAGGAGACCAGCCGCGCCCCCTCGATCACCGGAATGCTCTGCGGATCGAGCGCGAAGTCTGGGAAGTATTTGGGGCCGTTCCCCTCGTAGGCGTTTGCCAGCACGGCCCCGACCGTCGGAAACACCTTGTCGCCGACCCTTTGCAAGTACGGCGAGTTGATCGCGTAACCGAAAAAGTTTTGCTGCCATGCCGAAATGGCGATGCTGGCCGCGCCCAAAGCGCCCGGTTCGGGGATCAAGACCCGGGTTTCCACCGAATCATCGCGCTGTTTTTCGGGGTGCGCGATGAATGTCAGGGTGTCGCCGAATTCTGCAATGGCACCGCGCAGGGCTCCGCCAGGAACGCCGGGCACAACCCCGGTTTCGGGCAGATCGAGAAACACTCGCGCCGGCTTCAGGGCGCGGATGCGATCGAGAATTTCCGCCTCGTCGGGCACTAACGTACTGTCGGCATTGGCTTTGTTGGAACCGGGCGCAGGCAAGGTGACGACGATCGTCTCGCCATCGGCGCTGTGCTGGGGAACGCGGAACCAGGTGTTCCAGAATATATGGTCGATGGGTTCGGCAAGCTGCATCAGCCCGGCAATCAAGCCGATTCCAAGTGCAATCTTCAAGGGAGTGAACGTGATCCCGCGCATGTCCGTTTTCGTTTTCTGGCGTCAAAGCCCTACCATGCGATGGTTACCGACTGCTTACTGCGCGGGTTCAGGCGATCCCTAGCCGGGCGAGTGACCGGTCGAGCATCGTCAACTGCCACAGCAGGCGCGAGTGATCGGATTGCCCGGAAATGTGGTCGTTCGCCAGTCGGCCGATACGGGCGCTGTCGAACCAGCCCGTCCGCGCCAGCGCGGTGCTCGCGGCGATCCCACGCGCGGCGCCCGCCAGCGGCCCGCGGAACCACGCGGCGATCGGCGTGACGAAGCCCTGCTTGGGCCGGTAGAGCACCTCGTCGGGCAGATAGCGCCGCATCGTCCGCTTGAGCAGCCACTTGCCCTGCCCACCGCGCAAGCGGAAGCCTTCGGGCAGCGTCGCGGCAAATTCGACCAGGCGGTGATCGAGCAACGGCTCGCGCGCCTCGAGCCCGACCGACATGCTGGTCCGGTCGACCTTGGTCAGGATATCGCCGGGCAACCAGAACTTGAGATCGGCATATTGCGCACGGTCGAGCCCCGAGCGCGCGGGGGCGGCGCGCATCAACGCGAGCAGTGGGTCCTCGGCGCGGTAATCGCCGCGCAGCCGCTCGAACGCGGGAGTGTACAGCGCGGCGCGCAGCGCGGGCGGGGTCACCGACAGGGCATTGGCGTAGCCCTCCTCGCTGCTGGCGGAGAGCGCCTGCAGCGTGGTCTTGGCGCGCAACGGCCGGGGCGCCCAGTCCGCCTTGGGGTACGCGGCGCCCAGCGCACCAAACAGCGGCCGGCGCAGGCCTGCGGGCAGGAACCCGCGCGCCCGGTCCTCGCGCGCCTGGAACAGGTGGCGGCGGTATCCGGCGAATGCTTCGTCCGCGCCGTCGCCCGAAAGCGCGACGGTGACGCTTTCACGCGCCAGTTGACACACGCGCCAGGTCGGCAGGGCCGAGGCATCGGCAAACGGCTCGTCGAACATGCCCACCAGATCGTCGATTGCCGCATAATCGTCCTGCGAAACCTGGCGGCTGCGGTGATCGGTGTGGAACCGTTCCGCCACCGCGGCGGCATGGCCGGTTTCGTCGAGCGCGGCGACATCGAAGCCGATGCTGCAGGTCTTGACCGGAGCGCTGCTCGCCTCGGCCATCAGCGCGACCACGCTCGAGCTGTCGACCCCGCCCGAGAGGAACGCGCCGAGCGGGACGTCGGCGACCATCCGCGAGGTTACCGCAGCGCGCAGCAGATGGAGCAGCTCCGCGTCGAGATCGGCGGCGCTGCCCTTGCGCCGCTCGGCGAACGAGACGTCCCACCACTGCACCGGCGCGCTGGCCGCATCGCCGCGGCGGAGCAGGCGGTAGTGGCCCGCGGGCAGCTTCTCGACGCCCTTGAGGATGCACCGCGTATCGGGGACATAGCCCCACGCCAGATAGTCTTCGACCGCCAGCGGATCGACTTCGCGGCGCAGCAACGGGTGCGCGGTCAATGCCTTGAGTTCGGACCCGAAGATCAGGCTGCCGTCGCTGAGGCTGGCGGTGAACAGCGGTTTGACCCCCAGCCGGTCACGCGCCAAAAACAGGCACTGCTGGGAAAGATCGTAAAGCGCGAACGCGAACATCCCGTCGAGCCGTTTCAGGCAGTCGACGCCCCACTTCTGCCACGCTGCAAGGATCACCTCTCCGTCGCCGGCGGTGCGAAACACCGCGCCTTGTGCGCGCAATTCGTCGCGCAGCTCACGGTAATTGTAGATCTCGCCGTTGAACAACAGCATCGCGCGCCCATCGGCCGACGGCATCGGTTCCGGCGAGCCTTCGATGTCGATGATCGAAAGGCGGCGGTGACCGAAGCCGACGCCGGGCGCGGTCCATACGCCGTAGGCATCGGGGCCGCGGTGGGCGATTGCATCGCACATCGCCTCGACCCGCGCGGGATCGACCGGCTTGGCTGTGTTCTGGTGAAATATCCCGGCAATTCCGCACATCGCCGACGCGCCTAGCGGGTCGCGGCGGCGCGGTCCATCCACGCCCCCAGCGGGCCGATCGCGCGGCGGAAGGCAGCGATATCGGCGACATGCGGAGCGGCCGGATCGCCTTCGGACGAAAGGATCAGCACACCCACCGGTTGCGCGGCAAGGTCGAGCCGGTCGGCCATCACCGCCAGCCGCAGCCGCGCGCCGCGCCCCGTGGTCAGCGAACCGATGCGATACGAGGTCTCCGCGCGGCGGGTGACGTTGCCGCTGGCGCGCAGGATCTCGCCGCTCGCCTGCGGACCCGCGGCGCTCATCGCAGCCCAGGCCCAACCGCTGTGCGGAGCGAGCGCGCCCTGACCGAAGCCATCGGCCTCGCGCCCTGGTCCCTGCCGGCTGTAGAGCGCATAAAATACATCGACGCGGTGGCCGGCTTCATCGCCGTAGCGCCCGAGCAAGCGATGATCGGCACCCTGCGCCCGCGGCGCCCATGGCACCCGCGGCATATAATCGACGCGGTGCCAGCCCGGAACTTCGGGCAGCGCGATCTGGGCGGGGACCGGAGCGACCAGCCGCTCGGCCCGGTCCCCCCACAGCCGGACCCCCGCGGCCAGCCCCAGCAGCAATGCCGCCACGACCAGCGCGGGCATGGTCATGGCCGATAGCCGAGCCAGCAACGGCGAGGCTTCGAGCGCGACGACATCGACCATCGGCGCATCTACCGCGCGATCGAAGAACGGCCACGCCAGCGCGATCACCAGCGCGATCACCAGCGCGAAGAAAATCCATCCGTAAACGATATGGTCGAAGCTGCCGGCATAGGCCGCGCCCTTGAACTGCGCGACGTAGATCGTGCCCCACGCGCGGATGCCGTTGGCCAGGATCGGCACCGTGAGCGCCGCGGCCATGAGCAGCGCGCGCCGCGTCCAGCTGGCGAAACAGAGATTGGCGATAAGCAGGCCCAGCGCGCCCATCGCGACCAGGAACTTGACCCCCGAACACGCCTCGGCAACCTCGAACAACCCTGCGGGCGTATCGATGAAGACGCCCGAGATCGTCGCACGTACGCCGCTGAGATGGATCAGCGCGATCGTCAGGCGCGCGGTGATCGTCTGGAGCTGCGGCACGAATTCATCGCCGAACGGCACGATCAGCAGCAAGTAGGCGAGCGGGAACGCCAGCGCGGCGGCAACCCTGGGGCCAAGGATGGCGATGATCGCGGCGATCAGCATCGTCACGGTGCCCGCTTCGCTCACCAGGTTGAGCCCGGCGAGCGTGCCCAGCAACCAGACCAGCGCGGCGCCCGCGAACAGCGCCAGTCCCGGCCACCATCCGTGCGGGGCGAGCCGGGCGAGCTGGGGAATTCGCAGCCAGACCAGCCAGGCGACAATCGGCGGGATCAGGAGGATGTGGGTATAAGTCGAGCTGTTCCACCACTGGTCGGCCATCGCCAGCCAGTCGCGTGCGAACAGCGCGACAAACAGCACCGTGAACAGTGCCAGATGCACCAGCGGCGCACGCCACGGCGGGGCAATTCGCGCCGCCCAGCGACGGGTCCGCACCGCCCCAGAATGCGGGAGCGCAGCTTCAGGCGGCATCGTACACCGCCGCAGCTTCCGCGAGCCGCGCTCGGCCGGGCCCTGAAAGGTCATCCGCCGCTGCAAGTGGAGCTGCCGCGGCAGTGGGCTGGATCAGCGCCGGCAGCGCTTCAAGCGCACCTTCCCAGCTATAGTTGTCGACCACGAAGCGCCGCGCGGCGAGTCCCATCAACCGGGCGCGCCCCGGATCGCCAAGCAGCGCGATCGCGCGCCCGGCAAGGTCGGCGTCGCTATCGCCGATTGCCAGGTGCTGACCGTCCACCGCGGCAATGCCGGTGGCGGCGGCGCGGCTGACCACCACCGGCAGCGCCATCGCCATCGCCTCGAGGACCTTGTTCTGGACCCCGCGCGCGATCTCGAGCGGGACGAGCGCAAGCTCCGCCGCGGCGAGGAACGGGCGCACATCGGCAACTGCGCCCCAGACGTGGCAGCCGTTGACCCCGTCGAGCGCGTAGACCGCGCGCGGTGGGCTGCGCCCGACGATGTGGAAGGTCGCGGCGGGAAAGCGCTGGCGGATCAGCGGCATGATTCCCCGCGCGGTGCGGACCACCGCGGCGATGTTGGGCGCGTAATCCATCTGCCCGGTAAAGATCAGCCGGGGTCCGGTGAAATCGCGCATCGCGGTTTCGGGAAGAACCTCGAACGGATCGTAAAGCGCGGTGTCGATGCCGTTGGGCAGCACCCTCACCCGCGCCGCGGCGGACGATCCCGCAGGCAAGCGCGCGGCGAACAGCGCAGCTTCGGCGGCGGTCACGAGCAGGCTGGCATCGGCCCGCGCTGCCACACGCGCTTCTTCGGCGCGCAGGAGCAACCCCTCGCGCGCGTCGATCCACCGCCGCGGCCACGTTCCCGCGGCGGCGTATTCTTCGAACTTGGCCGAATCGACATCGACGAAATCGGCGATCACCCGGCTGGCAAAATCCTCTGGGATATATTGGCCCATCTGCCCGGAAAAAACGTAGATCGCGGCGATCGGCCGCGCGGCGATCGTTGCACGAACGTATTCGGCGAGCGCGGGATCGTGAAACGCGGTCAGACTGACCGGCAGGCGCGCCGCCAGCGCGCGCAGTCCCGGGCGCACCAGCGATGTCGCGCGCTTGGCCAGATGATAGGTCGCCGCGACACTGGCGAGGTTGTCCGTCTCGGCCAGATCCGCGGAATTCTCGGCAAATGTCGCGACATGGACCGGCGCCAGCGCGGCGAGCGCGCGGAGCACATGGTGCGAGCGGATCTTGTCGCCGCGATCGGGCGGAAACGGGATCCGGTGCGCCAGGAACAGGATTTCCCCCGTATCGGTCGGCGGCCCGCTCATGCCAGACCCCGGGCGATCCACGGGCCGATGCGGTTGGCTATGGTCAGCGGCAATTTCTGCCATAGCGCGGTCTGGCGCGCGCGCTTCGGGCTCAACGGATTGGCATCGCGCAGCGCGGTGCCCGGCGGTGCCCAGGCGGCATAGGCCAGCGGCTCGGGCTCGAACCCCCAGTTGCGCTTGAAGTGGAAAGGCCCGCTGCCGGTTTTCGAGCGTCCGAAATCGAACCGCGTGCACCCGCGCGCGCGCGCATGGCGCATCAGCTCGAAATACATCCGGTCGTTGGCCCGAAGCCCGCGTGCCGCCCGCGTGCCTCCGCCCCAATACGGCATCACGCTGCCGCGATGGTAGAGCGACAGGACGCTGGCGACGGGCACGCCCCCGGCGCGCACGGTCAGGATGTCGGCGTCGAGCGCATCGATGACCCTGTCGAACAGCGCGCGCGGAAACACCGGCGTTCCTAGGTTGCGTACGCTCTGCGCGTAGACCGCATAGTGTGCGGCGCGGTCGGCGGGCGCGGTGCCGATTTCCACCGTCAGGTCGTGGGCCAGACCCTTGCGGACCTCGGCGCGCTGCTTGCGCGGGATGGCGAGAAGCTGCGCTTCGTCGTCGGGCGCAAGCGGAGCGACGAACCCGGCGTGCGATGATGTGCTCACGGTCCACCCCGCACGGCCGGCGGGCAGATCGCCGCCGCGCAGTTCGACCGCGCTGGCCGAACGGCGCAGCGCGAGTTCTTCGGCAGCGGCGGCAAGCTCGCGCGCGGTATGGGCGTCATCGGCAAGGATCCCGCCGCCGACCGCGAACCCGCTCGAGGCGAGGATGCGCCCGAAGATCGGCGAGTGCGCCTCGACCAGCGGCAGGTAGCCGCACATCTCGCCGCCGCGCTCGGCGACGAGCGCCAGCGCGCGGTTGCCCGTGCCCGCGGAAACTGCATTGAGCCAGCGCGGTTCGTGGAACACCGTGGCCCGGGTGGTCGAGGCCAGATAGCGCTCGATCCGCGCGGCGACGCCTGGTTCACCAGGATCGGCGAGCCGGCACCGCGGCGCGGCCAGCAGCGCAGGACGGAACGGCGCGTTCATGCCGCCAGCGACACCGCGTGGGCGGCTTCGCGCAGCGCGAGCACGTCCATCCGTCCCCATTCGAAATCGTCGATCAGCTGGCGCAGCTTGCCCGCCATACCCTCCAGCTTGCTATAGTGGCGCAGGCGCGATTTGAGCGGGGCGTTGCCGACACGCGGCTGCGCCGGATCGATCTCCCATGGGTGGAAATAGAACACCGCGGGCCGCGCATCGCGGTTATTGACCTGGCGGATCGCCCAGCGCGAAAACGCATAGGGCAGCACGCGGAAAAACCCGCCGCCTCCCGCCGCCAGCCGCCGCCCGGCAAATTCGGCAGTCGTCACCGGAATCTCGACCAAATCCGACCACGGCAGCGGACGGAAGGCAAAGCGCGGTGCCTCGCGCCAGCCATAGTGGTCGTGCGCGATCGGCGCGACGCTGGAACTGTAAGCGTAACCCTGCTCGGCCAGTTCCATGTAGGCCCACGGGGTGCGCTGATCGATCGAGAAGCTTGGCGCGCGGTAGCCGGTCACCGCGGCCCCGCTGGCGTCCTCGATCGCCTTGCGGCTCTTGAGCAGGTCCTCGCGAAAGCTTGCCCGGTCGAAGGTGAATACGCGCGCATGGTCCCAGCCGTGGCTGGCGATCTCGTGCCCCGCTGCGGCGATCCGCTGCATGAGCGCGGGATGGCGCTGGGCGACCCAGCCGAGCGTGAAGAAGGTCGCGTGGACATCGGCTGCCGCGAACATTTCAAGGATGCGGTCGCAATTGGCCTCGACCCGGTCGGGCAACGTGCTCCAGGTGTCGCGGTCGATCACGTTCTCGAAGGCGCCGACCTGGAACCAGTCCTCGACATCGACCGACAGCCCGTTGACCACACGGCCAGCCGGCAAACGGCCGATGTTCAAGGCTGCATCGTTACCCACGCCGTCATGCCGCGGCGCGGTGGGGTTCGTCTGCCTCGATCCATTCGATCAGCATCGTCAGCGTGTGGCGGATCGTGCGTTCCTGTTCGAACAGCTGCGCCTCGAGCGAGGCAACGCGCGCGGTCAGCGTCTCGACATGCTCGAGCCCGACGCTGCCAGCGCCTTCGACGGGCGCTGAGGCAAGTTCGATAACCGCTTGCTGCAATTCGGCAATCTGCGCATCGCGTTCCGCCAGGGCGCTTTCGACGAGCGCAGGGTCAAGACCTGCGAAAGCCGGCGGCGCTGGTGCTGTGGGCGCCGCTTCGCCATATTGCGATACCGCGGCCAGCCGCCGTTCGCCGCTTGCGGGCGCGACCGGGGCGGGATCGACGCGGCGATCGGCCGGCGCGGTGCGCGGCATGGGCTGCGGGGCGGCGGCGGGGAACACGCTGTCGCCGGCCATTTCGGCAAGGATCGCGTGGAGCATCGCCGCGTCGATCCGGCTCCGCTGCTCGACGGCTCCAAGCAGGAGCAGCCGGTTGGCGATCTGGTTGATTCGCCGCGGGATCCCGCCGCTGGCGGCGTGGAGCTCGGCAAACACGCGCTGGTCGAACGACGGGTTGCCGCTCCACCCGACCTGGCCCAGGCGGTGGAGGACATAGGGCTCGAGCTCGGCCTGTTCCATCGCCTCGAGATGGTGCGCGGCGATGACGCGCTGGCGCAATTGTTCGAGATCGGGATGGCCGTGCAGCGTCTCGCGAAACTCGGGCTGGCCGAGCAACAGCGTCTGCAGCAATGGATGCGCGCCGAGCTGGAAGTTCGACAGCATCCGCAATTCTTCAAGCGCTTCGATCGAGAGATTCTGCGATTCGTCGACCACCAGCAAACAGCGCCGCCCCGACCGCGCTTCGTCGTGCAGGAAGCCCTCGATCGCGCTGAGCGCAGAGGCCTTGTCGTGCCCGTCGATATCGAGCCCGAAGGCGCGCGCGACGACGTGGATCAGTTCTTCACCGTCGAGGTTGCTGGTCACGACCTGCGCCGCGGTCAGCCGCTCGCGGTCGATCGTTGCCATCAGGTGCGCGACGAGCGTGGACTTGCCCGCGCCAACCTCGCCGGTGACGACGATGAAGCCTTCGCCCTGCGCCAGGCCATAGCCCAGATACGACAGCGCCTTGCGGTGCGTCAGGCTCTCGAAATAGAACGCCGGGTCGGGGGTCAGCTGGAAGGGCCGACCGGTCAGTCCGTAAAAATCGTCGAACATGTGCCTAAACTCCGCTCAGGCTAGAATGAGTACCGCACGCCGACCAGAGCCGAAGCGCTCCAGTAGTCGGGCAGGGTGACGCGCGAAATTCCGTCGAGGCCGACCGCCGCCGTTGCCGAAACGCGGTTGCCCAGCGCGCGGTTGTAAGCCGCGGATGCGCCGAACGCGGTGGCATCGCCAGCGGAAGCGAATCCGCTTTGGAACAAGTTGAGGTGGGCATTGGTCGCAAAGCTCGACTGGCGATCGATGCGGCCGTTGAGATAAGCCGCGACCCAGTAGTTCTGATCGGTCACTCCGTTGGCAACCGCGAGGACGGTCCCCGGCGCAGCGATGAACTTGCGGCGATCGTATCCCGCGCCGACCCCGGCCTGGATGCGGCCGAGATCGACCCCGTAGCTCGCCGCAACACCCCGCGCGCGGAACGTGGCCGAGCGGACCGAGCCGAGCGCGCCAGACAGGCAGTTGCCCTTCGACAGCGCGACCACGCACCCGGTAAGGTCGCCATTGAGCGGGTTGCGCGCAGCGTCGAACTGGGTCGGCAAGTCGTCCAGGGCGCGGTTTACCTGGCCGCCGAAGCCCGCGACATTGTCGTAGACCGAGACGTTGAAGCTGCTGCGCGCATTGGGCGCATAAGCGAAGGTGCCGTGAACGCTGGTCGATCCGTAACGCCGCCCGACGTGTGCTTCGAGCGCGGTGCGGCGACTTGGGCGCCAGATCACTCCGGTATCATAAATCAGCCCGCTGACATCGTAGGCGAGCACGCGCGGCGCGGTCTTGTCGGTGACATAGCGGCCATCGCTGCCCACTACCGGATTGCCGGCGCTATCGCGCAAGGCGTCGCGGCTCGAAATCTTGACGTCCTCGTAGCCGATCCCGCCGACCACCGCGAGGTCGGGCCCGACCGGCAGCGTGACATCGCCGCGCGCCGCGAAGTCGGCAATGCGCTGGTCGAGATTGGAGATATCTTCGCGGTTGTACCCCGCGCTCAGCGCCACCCCCACGGGAAGCAGATCGCCCGCACGGGTGGCCGCGGACAGCGCCGCGCTCTGCACGGTGCTGTGATCGAAGACATCGGCGGCGGTCAGCCCGGGCGCCCCGACCAATACGCGCGGCGAATGTACCGCGGTGTAACCCGCGCGGTATGCAGCGCCAACCGCGACATCGCCGACATGCGTGGCCAGCGAGGGGCCGGCATAGAGCGAATAGACCTTGGTCGCTGCGTTATCGCGGGTGAGCGTGCCGAGCACCGCGGCGCCATTGTCCTGGACACTGGTCCGCGCGGCGAGCGCGCCGGCTTCGAATGTCAGCGCGTGCGGGATGATCGCGGCCGAAGCGCGGGCGACCCCGGTCAGCGAATCGCCGCCGGCGCTGTTGCGCCCCCAGCCGAAGCGGCGCTCGTAGCGCAGCGACATGGCGCCTTCGTTGTTGCGGCCGTGGACGGATGCATCGACCCCCGCGGCGAGCGAGGAATAGGTGACGGTATCGCTGCCCGGAGCAAGCTGGGTAACGACGACCTGCGCCGCCTCGATATACGGCGCGAGCTTGACCCGCGGGGTGCGGACGTGGCGCGGCGCCGCGGCGGCGGCATCGCCGGGCGCGTCGCTCGCAGCGGCCGGGGAAGATTGCCCCCCGGTCATCCCGGCATAAGGCAGCGTCTGGGCGTTCGCCGCGCCGCCGGCGAGTGCCAGCAGTGCGGCGGCGCTAAGCGCGCGCAAGGATCGGCTCGGCATGATCATCCCCCGTATCCGTAATAGCTGCCGAACCGGCGACCGGTCGGCGAGAACTGCACTGCGTTGAGCAGCAGCTGAATGTTGGCGCAGCCCGAGAGCAGCGAGACGGCATCCTCGAGCGCGGATTGCCCGGTGCGGTCGGCGCGCGCGACGACCACCGCCTGGCCGACGTAGTGCGCCAGTTCGGCGGCAGGCGAAGCAGCGAGTGCGGGCGGCGAATCGAAAATCACGATCCGCTGGGGCGCACCCGCGGTCAGGCGGTCGAGCACCGCGGCGGCGCGCGCCGACGACAGGAATTCGCTGTCCGAGCTGGTCGCGTTGCCCGCGGGCAGCACGAACAGACCGGGCAGATCGGTGCGGATGACGCAGTCCTCGACCGCGATAGCGGGATCGCTCAGCGCGTCCATAAGCCCGCGTCCGCCCGGCAGTCCGAGCGTGGTAAGGACCGACGGCTTGGCGAAATCGGCATCGACGAGAAGCACTTCGCTGTCCTTTTCGGCAGCGATCGACAGCGCCAGGTTGACCGCGGTGTAGGTCTTGCCCTCACCCGGGTGAGGCGAGCAGATCAGGATGCGCTGGGCCTTGGCGCCGGCCCCCTGCCCGCGCAGCTCGGCGGCGGTCAGCAGGAGCTGTCGTTTGACGATGCGAAACTCTTCAAGCAGCGCGGTGACCGAGCCTTCGGGCACGATCATGCCCTGGTCGGCCAGTCGCTCGCGGTCGATGACGGCGTGCGGTCCGGAAAAGACGATCGCGGGGGCCGTGATCGCCGGGGGCGGCGGGGTGACCGCGATGGGCCCGGAAACCGGCGCGCTGACGATCATGTCGCGCGCGGCTTCGGGGGGTTCGATATCGGGCTGGCGCGCGGACTGGGCCTGAGCGGACATGGGTGCGGGCGCGGGTCCGGGCATGGGCGCGGGCGCAATCGGCGCTTCGACCGCGACTGCCACCAGCACGTTGATCCGCGGCGGCGGCAGCGTGCTCGGGACCGGCGGCGGCGCGAGCGTGCCGAGGTCGTACTTGGCCGCCGCACGCTCGATCAGCGAGCGGGTCGCAGGCCCAATGCCAGAACCCACGCCAGGCAGCGGAATTTTGGTTTGTTCGGTCACTTGGGCCCCCTCACGCGACCATGCCGCGCTGAATGAATTCGAGCGTCAGGAGCAGCGCGAACAACCCGCCGAGCGCGGAACTGGCCGCGACGAAATACCGTATCCGCCGCGCCCGGACCGCGCGCGCGGCATCGGTCAGCTTGTGCGAGATCGCGCCGAGCACGGGCAGGTCGAGCGCGCGCTCGAGCTTGGCGGTGGTCGCGAAGGTCGAACGCAGCTGGCCCAGCGCGAACGCCGCGCCAACCCCGGCGCCGAGCCCGGCGACGAGCACGAACAGCAGCAACGCCGGGCGATTGGGCGCGGTCGGCGCGCGCGGCGCGGTCGGCGGGTCGATCACCTGGAATTTGATCCCGCTGCGCTCGTTCTCGACCTGGCCGCGCAGGCGCAGCTCTTCGCGGTCCTGGAGCAGCTTGTCGTACTGCTGCTTGAGCACGTCGTAATCGCGGCTGATCCGGGTCGCTTCGGCGGCGACTTCGGGCGCGTCGATCTGGCGCGCGCCGATCCCGGCGAGCACGCTCTGGCTCGAGGCGCGGCGCGATTCGAGCGCCTGGACGCTCGCTTGGCGCTCGGCCTTGATCGAGAGCAGCGAGCTGTAGGCGGGGTTGGGAATGCCGCCCGCGCTGCCCTCTCCGGCGGCCTGCGCGCGGAGCGAGGCGACCTGGTTCTTCTGGGCGATGACGTCGGGGTGGTTCTCGGTCAGCCCGCGCGCGCGCATCGCCGCCAGATCGGCCGAAGCCTGCGCCAGCGCGCTGTGCGCCCCGCCCACCGGGCCGCCGCCGGGCAGCGTCTGGGGAGTGCCGGCAAGCTGGCCGTTGATCGCCGCGAGCGCGCTTTGCGCCGCGCCGAGATCGGCGTCGATCCCGCGCAGTTCGGACTGGCCGGTTTCCATCCGCTGGGCCATCGAGCCGCCGCCGATGGCGACTTGCGGGTTCTTCGCCTCGAATGCGACGCGGCGCTGTTCGGCGGCCTCGAGCTCGCGCTGCCGCGCGGCCAGCTGCTGATCCATGAACGCCAGTGTATCGCGCATTTCGCCGCGACCGCCGGCCAGGTTTTCCTCACGGAAGATGTCGATCATCTTCTGGACGATGTCCTGCGAAAGCTTGGCGTTCTGCGCATCGGACAGCGCGCTGCTGCCCGAATCGGCGCTGATCTGGAACAGGTTGTCCTGCTGGCTCACGACCTTGATCTGCTTGGCCAGGCTGGCGATGGCGCTGTCCATCTGCCGCGGCGAGGTCACGCCGTCACCGATCCGGGTCGAGCGGACGACTTTCTCGAGGTTGATCGAGCTGGTCAGCGTATCGCGGACGCGCTGGATGTTGCGGCGCTGGTCGCCCGCCCCGATGCCGATCTGCTCGGCCAGCGCATCGTCTAGCTGGACCAGGATTCGCGCCTGCGACGAATAGGTGTTGGGGACCATCGCGACCATCAGCCAGCCGACCAGGCACACCCCCCAAGCGACGCCGAGCGCCAGCCAGCGCCGGTGCCAGACGCTGAACAGCGCAGAGCGCAGCTCGTCGAAAATGGTGCTCATGTTGCTGTAATCCGCCCGCTCAGAACGTGCTCTCGGGGATGATGATCACATCGCCGGGCATGAGCATGACGTTGGCCTGGCTATCGCCCTTCTTGAGCAGATCGGCGAGGCGCAGCGAGTATTCCTTCTGCTTGCCGGTCTGCTTGTCGAAGCGGATCAGCCGGGCGCGGTTGCCCGATGCGAATTCGTTGAGCCCGCCGACCGCGATCATCGCGTCGAGCAGCGTCATGTTGGCGCGGTACGGCAGCGATGCGGGCTTCTCGCTCGCCCCGACCACACGGACCTGCTGGCTGAAAGTGCCCGCGAACTTGTTGACGATGACCGAGACCAGCGGCTCCTGAATGTACTGCGACAGCTGGAGCTTGAGGTCTTCGGCGAGCATCGAGGGGGTCTTGCCGACCGCGGGCATATCGGTGATCAGCGGTGTGGTGATGCGCCCGTCGGGGCGGACCTGCACGCTCGCGCCGAGTTCGGGGTTGCGCCAGACGAAGATCGTCAGCTCGTCGAGCGGGCCGATGATATATTCCTCGCCCGGACCTTCCTGGAGCGAGACGAACGATGCCGGGGGCAGTTGCGGGCCGTTGGCGCCGCCGGCACACCCCGCCAGCGCGAGCGATGCCAGCGCGCTGCCGGCCAGCAAACGAGACAGACGGGTTTTCATCATCGCACACATCCTCGACACCGTGACGCCGGTGCGGCGGACCAATCGGCCACGCAGCACACGGCTAAGCGCCCGGCTGCCATCGCGGAAAAGGGTGAACATACCGTTAGCCTTGCCGGAAAATGCTTCGTTTCCGGGAGCTAGTTGCGCGCAGTCCCGCGGCGGGACAGGCGCAGATGCAGGGGTTAAAGCAGGAGTTCGGCCGCGGGGCCGTGCCCGAGGAACGCCGCCGGACTGGCGGTCGCGCCATAGGCTCCGGCGCAGAATACCGCGACCAGATCGCCTTCCTCGGCGCGCGGGAACAGCGCGGCATCGGCCAGCCGGTCGAGCGGGGTGCACAGGCAGCCGACCACGCTGGCCTCCTCGCTGGGCGCGGCATCGAAGCGCGAGGCGATCGCGACGGGATAATTGCGGCGAACAACGGTGCCGAAATTGCCCGACGCGGCAAGCTGGTGGTGGAGCCCGCCGTCGGTGATCAGGAAGGTCTGGCCGTGGCTCAGCTTGCGCTCGACGATGCGGGTCAAGTACACTCCAGCGGGGCCGACGAGATACCGCCCCAGCTCGATACAAAACTGCGTGTGTTCAAGTACTTGGGGAAGATTGGCGAAGTGGTTCGACAACTCCGCGCCGACATGCCCGATATCGACTGGAACATCGCCGGGAAAGTACGGAATCCCGAACCCGCCGCCTAGGTTGCACGCGGGCAACGGCTCACCCACGGCGTCTGCGAGTTGCGCCGCGAGGGTCAGCGTCAGCGCCTGGGTCTCGGCGATCGCCGCAGCGTCGAGCGCCTGGCTCCCCGCGAAAATGTGAAAGCCCCGCCATTCGGCGCCCGCGCGCAGGATTGTGCGGACCAGCGCAGGAACCTGCGCGGCGTCGATCCCGAACGGCTTGGCACCGCCGCCCATCTTCATCCCCGATCCGCGCAGGTCGAAGTCGGGGTTGACCCGCACCGCGAGCCTCGGCGCGATCCCGAGCCTGTCCGCAGCCGCCAGCGCCCGCTCGGCCTCGCGCGCCGATTCGAGGTTGAGCGTTGCCCCGGCAACGATCGCCGCGCTCAGTTCCTCGTCGCGCTTGCCCGGGCCGGCGAAGCTCAGCCGCGACGGGTCGATTCCCGCGCCTGAAACAATCGCCAGTTCGCCCCCCGAGGCGATGTCGAACCCGTCGACCAGGCCGCTCATGGCAACGAGCAGCGCGGGCAGCGGGTTGGCCTTGACCGCGTAGTGCAGCGCCAACCGCGGCGGCATGGCCGCACGCAAGGCGGCGATCCGCTTCGCGATCATCGCGCGCGAATAGACGAAGCACGGCGTGCGCCCGACGCGCGCGACCAGCACGCTCGCGGGCACGCCATCGACCGCGAGTTCACCGCCGACCGCGGTGAACCCGTCGGGGATCGGACCGAGCGGCTTCACGCGGCAAGCTCCAACGCGAGCGCCGCCCGATCGAGCTTGCCGGTGGCGCCGAGCGGCATCGTCTCGCGCCAGTGTATCACCTTGGGTTGCATGAAATTCGGTAGTTCCTGCAACAGCTTGCCTGGCAAATCTAACGCGGCTTCGGAAGCCGTCCCGCGGGCGCGAACGACGAGGTGGATCGCCTGTCCGAGCCGCGCATCGGGCACGCCGAGCGCAACCGCTTCGGCCACCAGCCCCGTCGCCAGCGCGGCATCCTCGATCTCCTGCGGGCTGATGCGGTTGCCCGCGCTCTTGATCATCGCGTCGCGGCGTCCGGCGAAGTGGAGCAGACCCTGGGCATCGCGCCGCACCCGGTCGCCCGACCACACCGCAGTACCGCCAAGCCGCGAGAACGCGGGCGCGGGGCGAAATCGTTCCGCCGTCCGCGCCGCATCGCGCCAGTAGCCTTGCGCCACCAGCGGCCCGCAATGGACCAGCTCGCCCTCCTCATCCACCGCCGCCTCGCCCCCTCCGTCCGCCACGACCAGCACCTCGGCAAAGGGAATTGCGCTGCCCATCGAAGTCGGCTGCGCGTCGATCAGCGCGGGATCGAGGTAGGTCGAGCGGAACGCCTCGGTCAGCCCGTACATCGCAAAAATCCGCGCCGCCGGGAACAGCGCACGCAGCCGCGTCACCAGATCGCGGGTCAGCGCACCGCCGCTGTTGGTCAACCGGGTGAGCGATGCCCGCGCGTCCTCGGGCCACTCGAGCTCGGTAAGCTGGACCCACAATGGCGGAACCGCGGCTAATGTCGTGACGTCATGCCGCGCCACGGCCTTGATCACGTCGCGCGGGGTCAGGTAGTCGAGCGGGATGACGCAGCCTCCCGCATGCCAGGTGCTGAAGAGCTGGTTCTGGCCGTAGTCGAACGCCAGAGGCAGCACTGCGAGGATGCGATCGGCGGCGCTGAGCCCAAGGTATTGTGCAACGCTGACCGCGCCGAGCCACAAGTTGGCATGGCTCAGCATCACCCCCTTGGGCGCCCCGGTCGAACCGCTGGTGTAGAGGATCGCAGCGAGTTCTGCCGGGTCTGACGCCGATGGCCCGAGCGATGAGCCGCCCTGGCCGACTGCCGCCCACAGCGCAACTTCGTCGATTGTCCGGCACCCATCGGGCACGTCGCCAGCGGACAGCCCGGCCATCCGCGCAGCGTTGGCGACCAGCAGCGCCGCCCCGCTGTCGGCTAGAATGTGCGCCGCCTGCGCGCGCTTGAGCAGGGGATTGATCGGGACATGGACCAGCCCTGCCCGCGCCGCGGCGAGCGGCATCAGGCAGGTTAGCGCGCCCTTGGCCGCCCAGGTCGCAACGCGCGCACCCGGCTCCAGCCCCGCGCCATCCCTTAACCACCCGCTAAGCGCGGCGACACGCGCCCTTAAGTCTTGATAGCTAAGCACGCCTTCGCGCAGGACCAATGCCGCGTCGCTATCCAAGCCGATCATCGCGAGATGGTCGAGCGGGCGCGTCGCGGGGATGCGGTCGGCAGACACGAGCGGTTTCAACTCCGATTGGGGATACTTTGGCGGCCCGGTTCACCTATCACGAGCATCTTAAGGAAGTGCAAGAAGACCCCGCGCTGGCTGCGCTGTGGGCGGCGCAAACCGCGCCGTTCGACCGGCTCGCATGGTTCGCGGGGATGGTCGAGGATTGCCACATGGCCCCGCTGTTCGCGATCGCGCGCGAAGGCGCGGAAATCGCGATCCTCCCGCTCGCGCGGCGGCGCGACTATCTGACCGACCTTGGAAATTTCTACGCGTTCTGGTTTC
>JANXSP010000064.1 GCA_025356575.1 Novosphingobium sp. | reverse complement strand
CTGGGCGCGACCAAGATCCACGAACCCTTCGACCTGCCCGAGCAGGGCGTCAAAGTCTGCTTCGTCGATACCCCCGGCGCCGATGGCAGCGCGGGGACGCAGATCGAGCTGGTCGAGCCGCTTCCGGGGAATACCTCGATCCAGTCGTTCCTCGACAAGAACCCCGCCGGTGGCCAGCATCACGTTTGCTACGAGGTTCCCGAAATCCACGCCGCCAAGGCCTGGTTCGACAGCCAGGGCAAGCGCGTGCTGGGCGAGCCGCGGATCGGGGCGCATGGGACGCCGATCTTCTTCGTCCACCCGCGCGACATGCAGGGGGTTTTGACCGAGATCATGGAGACGCCGCCGCCAGGTACGGGGGAGGCGCACTGACGTTAAACTCCCCTCCCCTTCAGGGGAGGGGCCGGGGGTGGGGGCTGTCCCGCTGCTGAAACCGATCGCGGGGACAAACCCCACCCCAACCCTTCCCCTCAAGAGGAGGGGCTTCGAGGAGAAGACCATGGCCGAATACGAAACGATCCTGACCGAGAAGATCGGCGACGTAATGAAGATCACGCTCAACCGGCCCGAACGGCTCAACGCCGCCTCGCTCGACATGGCGAACGAGTTAAGCCTCGCGCTCTACAATCTCGAGGGCGCGCGCTGTGTGCTGATCACCGGGGCGGGACGGGCGTTCTGTTCGGGCGCAGACTTGCAGGCGCGGGGCGGGGCGAGCGCGACGACGGGCGGCGATTCGAGCCACCGCGCGCTGATGAACCACTACAACCCGGTGGTGTCGCAGATCCTGCGCCTGCCGCTGCCGGTGGTGACCGCGGTCAACGGCCCCGCGGCCGGCGTCGGCTGCTCGATCGCGCTGGCGGGCGATTTCGTGCTCGCCGGGCGCAGCGCCTATTTCCTCCAGGCGTTCGTCAACATCGGGCTGGTTCCCGATGGCGGCTCGACCTGGCTGCTCGCGCGCACGATCGGCAAGGCGCGGGCGACGCGGATGATGATGCTGGGCGAGAAGATCAGCGCCGAACACGCCGAGGAGTGGGGCCTGATCTACAAGGCCGCGCAGGACGACGCCTTGATGGCCGAGGCGCTGGAGCTGGCGACGCGGCTCGCCGCGGGGCCGACGTTGTCCTACGCCACGATGAAGCGCAACATCCTCACCGCGCTCGACGGCAGCCTGGCCGAAGTCCTCGTCGCCGAGGCCGAGGGCCAGCGCATCGCGGGCGCCAGTGCCGACGCGATGGAGGGCGGCATGGCGTTCCTGCAGAAGCGCAAGGCGGAGTTCAAGGGACAGTGATCGGAACGCAAGCATGATCTATTACGACAGCCCCAACCCCGCGCCCAACCCGCGCCGGGTCCGCATCTTTGCCGCCGAGAAGGGCATCGAGCTGCCGACGCAAATGGTGTCGATCACCGCGCGCGAGCAGAAATCGCCCGAGTTCATGGCGCTCAACCCGCGCGGGCAGACCCCCGCGCTCCAGCTCGACGATGGCACCGTGATTGCCGAGAGCATCGCGATCTGCCGCTATCTCGAGGCGCTGCACCCCGCGCCGAGCCTGTTCGGCGCAACCCCTGCGGCGCTCGGCACGATCGAGATGTGGTGCCGGCGGATCGAGATGGTGGTGATGGAACCGGTCGGCAAGATCTGGGTCCACACGCACCCGTATACCGAGCGGCTCGGGCTCCACGTCCACAAGGAATACGGCGAATGGAATCGCCCGCGGCTGCGCGCTGGCTACAAGATGTGCGAGACGGCGCTGGCGGAGACCGCGTTCATCGCGGGCGCGGATTACTCCATCGCAGACATCATCCTGCTGACGACGGTGGACTTTGCCACTTTCATCGGCGAGCCGCTGCCCGCCGACATGCCGCACCTGACCGAGTGGCACGCCCGCGTCACCGCGCGCCCGAGTTCGGCGGCCTGAGGTGAGCAGCAAGACGTTCACCGGACAGACAATCGAGAATTGGCACGCCGCCGCGGCCAAGGAGGTCAGGGGCCGCGATCTTGCGTGGCACACGCCCGAGGGTTTCACGATCCGGCCGCTTTACACTGCGGACGACGTTGCCACCGATCCGGGCCTGCCCGGGTTCGCGCCGTTCACCCGCGGCGTCCGCGCTTCCATGTACGCGGGCCGCCCGTGGACGATCCGCCAGTACGCGGGGTTCTCCACCGCCGAGGAATCGAACGCGTTCTACCGCCGCAACCTCGCCGCGGGGCAGAAGGGCCTGAGCGTCGCGTTCGATCTGGCCACCCACCGCGGCTATGACAGCGACCATCCGCGCGTGGTCGGCGATGTCGGCAAGGCCGGGGTCGCGATCGACAGTGTCGAGGACATGAAGATCCTGTTCGACGGCATCCCGCTCGATCAGATGTCGGTCAGCATGACGATGAACGGTGCGGTGATCCCGATCCTGGCATTCTTCATCGTCGCGGGCGAGGAGCAGGGAGTGAGCCGGGCGCAGCTCGATGGGACCATCCAGAACGACATCCTCAAAGAGTTCATGGTCCGCAACACGTATATCTATCCGCCCGAACCGAGCATGCGAATCGTTTCGGACATCATCGCATATACCAGTGCCAACATGCCGAAATTCAACAGTATTTCGATCAGCGGCTACCACATGCACGAGGCCGGGGCGACCGCGGTGCAGGAGCTGGCGTTCACGATCGCCGACGGCAAGGAATACGCTAAGCGGGCGATGGCCGCGGGGCTGGATATCGACGCGTTCGCCGGGCGACTGAGTTTCTTCTTCGGCATCGGGATGAACTTCTTCATGGAAGTCGCCAAGCTGCGCGCCGCGCGCACGCTGTGGTGGCAGGTCATGGACGGGTTGGGTGCCAGCGACGAACGCAGCAAGATGCTCCGCACGCACTGCCAGACCAGC
>JANXSP010000059.1 GCA_025356575.1 Novosphingobium sp. | reverse complement strand
CGGGCGGCGCAATTGCCGGGCGTTCGCTGAGCAGTTCGGCCAGGCGGCTGGCAGCACCCGCGCCGCGCAGGAGATCGCCGTAGACTTCGGTGAGCGCGCCGAACGCGCCCGCGACCAGCCCGCCGGTAAGCACGAACGCGGCGATCGTCCCGCCGCTGATCGCCCCGCTGGCAACCCCGAGCGCGCCTTGCCACATCAGCACCGTCACCGCCCCGAACACCATCAGGATGACCAGCGCGGTCATCGCCGCACGCAGCATGATCCGCCGCCGTGCGGTGGCAAAGGTGCGCTCGACCGCCGCGGCAAAGCGTCCGCGTTCGCGGTCTTCCTGGTTGAAGGCCTGGACGATCTTCATCGCGCCGAGCACTTCGGAAACCATCGCCCCGACATCGGCGACGCGGTCCTGGCTCGAGCGCGAGACATTGCGCACGCGCCGTCCGAAGCCGACGATCGGCAGCACGATCAGCGGCAGCGCGAATACCAGCCCCAGCGTCAGCCGGGGCGCCAGCGTCGCGAGATAGGCGATCCCGCCGATGCCCATGATCAGGTTGCGCAGGGCGACCGAAACCGTGGTCCCCACGACCTGTTCGATCAGCGCGGTGTCCGCGGTCATCCGCGACGAGATTTCCTTGGGGCTGTTCTCCTCGAAGAACCCCGGGGGCAGCCGCAGCAGATTGTTCTGCACCTGCAGGCGGACATCGGCGACGACCCGCTCGCCGAGCCACGAGACATAATAGAACCTCAGCGCAGTGCCGATCGCGAGCACCACGACGATCAGCAACAGGTATTCGAACCACCGCGCGATGTCCGCGGGGTTGCCGCCGCGGGCAAAACCCTTGTCGATGATCAGCTTGAACCCCGATGGGATGGCCAGCGTGGCCGAGGCGGTGATCAGCAGCGACAGCCCGGCCAGCGCGAGCTTGCCCGGATATGCGATCGCAGTGCGCCAGATCATCCGCAGCGGACCGAGCGACCGGGCTTTCGGCGCAGGTTCGGCGCGTTCGGCGATCCGCGCCGGAGCTGCGCCGGTGCTGTCGATCGTGGTCGGTGCGTTCATCGCAGCCCCCTAGCCCAGCGCCGCGGCCAGGCAAAGCGCTCGTCTCGAAATGCAACCGAAAGGCCTTTGCCGCATTGCAACATCGTGCCATGATCGAGCGAGACGCGAACCGGCTGCCTGCCAGCCGCTCCGCCAAAAAGGGGCCGCCACTTGCTTTACACGCTTCACGAAATGCAGCGTTCGATGATGACCAGCGCCAGCGCCTGGGCCTCGATCGTCTCCGAGATGCTGACCAACCCCGCGTTGCCCGCCGGATATGCCGGGGTCGCGCCGGTCATGGCCTCGGCGCTCGAAGTATTCGCCCACGCCGCCGCGCCGCGCGGCAAGCCGGCATTCGATATCGAGACCGTGACGACCCGCGGCAAGACCTATCCGGTGGTGGAATCGATCGTTCTCCACCGGCCCTTCGGCAACCTGCTGCGGTTCACCCGCGAGGGGCTGCCCAAGGACGCGGCCAAGCTGCTGATCGTCGCGCCGATGAGCGGGCATTATGCCACGCTGCTGCGCGGCACGGTCGCGCGGATGACCGAAACCTGCGAGGTCTATGTCACCGATTGGGCCGACGCGCGGATGGTCCCGCTCAGCGCCGGAACCTTCGATCTCAACGATTACATCGATTATGTGATGGACTTCCTCACGTACATCGGGCCCGGCACCAACATGATGGCGGTGTGCCAGCCATCGGTTCCCGCGCTGGCCGCGACCGCGCTGATGAACGCATCGCGCCATCCCTGCCGCCCCGCCACGCTGACGATGATGGGCGGACCGATCGACACCCGCGAGGCACCGACCACGGTCAACGATCACGCGATGCAGCGCCCGCTCGGCTGGTTCCGCAACACCGTGATCGCAACCGTGCCGATGCATTACCCGGGCGCCGGGCGGCGGGTCTATCCAGGTTTCCTCCAGCTTTCGTCGTTCATGAGCATGAACCTGCGCAACCACATGATGAGCCACTACAGCATGTTCAAACAGCTCGTGGTCGGCGACGACGATGGCGCCGACGCGACCAAGTCGTTCTACGAGGAATACCGCTCGGTCTGCGACATGACCGCGGAGTTCTACCTCCAGACGGTCGAACACGTTTTCCAGAAGCATTCGCTGCCCAGCGGCACGCTGCGCCACCGCGGCGAGCTCGTCGATCTCGGCGCGATCACCGACACCGCGCTGATGGCGATCGAGGGCGAGCGCGACGATATCTCGGGGATCGGCCAGACCAAGGCCGCTCTTTCCTGCGCCACGGGGCTCGCCGCATCGAAGAAAAAGTATTTCCTGGTGCCCGAGGTCGGCCACTACGGCATCTTCAACGGCAGCAAATGGCGCGACGTAATCGCGCCCGCGGTCGAGGCGTGGATCGCCCACAACGCGGGCAAGGGTCTGAAGGCGGTGGCCTGACTAGTTTTCGCGAGCCCTAGGGCTCGCCGGTTCGGCCACCCGCTTGGGGAACACCTTGCGGAACACCCGCCGGGCCGCGAGCAGCAGAAACACCGCCAGGGCCAGCAGCACCGCCGCGATCCCGCCGGAAATCAGCGGATGCGCGAACGCGGTGTAGAGCAACCCGGTGGTCGCGACATCCTCGACCGCCGAGACTGCGATGTTGCTGAACGGCTCGGGGCTCATGTTGACCGCGGCGCGCGCGCCGGCCTTACCGCCGTGGGCCAGCAACGACGCGCCTCCGCCAAGGATGAACGCGATCGCCTGGGTCGACGGGTCGCTCGGATCGACCACCGCCAGCGCCAGCATAGCCCCGCCCAGCGGACGGATCACGGTGTGGACGGTATCCCAGATCGAATCGAGCCAGGCGACCTTGTCGGCAAAAAACTCCGCCATCGCGGCAACCCCGGCTGCGCCCATGACCCATGGGTTGGCGAGCGCCTGGAGCGTGTGGAGATGCTCGGGCAGCGGCAGATACCCGGTCCGCATCGCGATCCCGGTTGCCAGAATGCACAGGTAGAGGCGCCAGCCCGCCAGCAGGCTGACGCTGCCGGCGATGCCAAGGATTTCGGCAATACCCAAGTGCTCCACAATGCCCATCGAGCTACTCCCCGGCTGCGACCTGCCGCCAATGTGGCCCTCGCCGCGGCGGCGTGCAAGCGGCGGCGTTTATGCCGGCGGCGTCAGCCCGGGTTCGGCGGCGAGGCCGGGGTCGAGCTGGACCCCGAAGCTGTTGAGCATCATCGATACCTGGGTGTACTGGCCCACGGTCATCACCAGGTCCATCCGGCCCTTGTCGCCGAGCGGGGCCAGCGCAGCCCATGTCGCATCGCTGACAAAGTGATCGCTGCCCAGTTCATCACAGGCGGCGAGGATAGCGCGCTCGAGCGAGCCCCAGCCCGCCGCGGCGGGATCGCCCTTGATCGCTGCGATTTCGGCAGCGGACAGCCCGCACGCCAGCCCGATCTCGCGGTGCTGGGCGAATTCGTAGCCCGAACGGCAATTCCACCCGGTGCGCAGGATCGCGATCTCGCGCTGGCGTTCGCTCAGGCTGTTGCGTTTCGACAGCACATAGCTGCCCCACGCGAGGAACCCGGTGAGCGCCTTGGGCGCATGCGCGAGCGTGCGGAAGATCGCCAGCGGACCGAGGCTGCCGCGTGCGAGCGGCGCCAGCGCTTCGGCCTGCGCGGGATCGAGCCGGTCCATCTCGACCGGCGCGATCCGCGCAGTATGCAGCCGCATCAGAGAACCTCGAACAATCCTGCGGCTCCCATCCCGCCGCCGACGCACATGGTGACCACGACGTACTTGGCCCCGCGGCGATTGCCTTCGATCAGCGCGTGGCCGGTGCAGCGCGCGCCGGTCATGCCGTAGGGATGCCCGATCGAGATCGACCCGCCGTTGACGTTGAGCAGTTCATCAGGGATGCCGAGCGTGTCGCGGCAATAGAGCACCTGCACCGCGAACGCCTCGTTGAGCTCCCACAAGCCGATGTCCGAGACCTTGAGGCCATTGCGCTCGAGCAGCTTGGGCACCGCGAACACCGGACCGATGCCCATTTCGTCGGGTTCGGTCCCGGCGACCGCCATGCCGACATAGCGGCCGAGCGGGGTCAGCCCCTTGGCCGCGGCGACCCCGGCTTCCATCACGATGCAGGCCGAGGAGCCGTCCGAAAGCTGGCTGGCGTTGCCCGCGGTGATCGTCCCATCGGGGAGTACGGTCTTGAGGCTTTTCAGCCCCTCGAGGGTGGTGTCGGCACGGTTGCCTTCATCCTTGATGATCGTGACTTCCTTTTGCGACGTCTCGCCGGTGGCCTTGTCGGTAACGTTCATCGTCACCGTGGCGGGGACGATCTCGTCGTCGAACTTGCCCGCGGCCTGCGCTGCGGCGGTGCGCTGCTGCGACTTGAGGCCGTATTCGTCCATCGAATCGCGCGTGATCCCGTAGCGCTTTGCAACGACTTCGGCGGTCTGCAGCATCGGCATGT
>JANXSP010000047.1 GCA_025356575.1 Novosphingobium sp. | reverse complement strand
GCCCACCATCATGTGACTGTACATCCGCGCTCTCCTCAGTTCGGTTGCGAACGCGTACTTTATGCACGCGGCCAAAACGGTCAAGCGCGGAGACGCTCGCCTTGACGGCGCGGGCACGGTATCGGGGCGGATGATCGCTCTACTGCTTGGGCTGGCCGCTGCCGCCGAACCCGCTCTCCCCGCGCCCCGTGCGCTCAGCCTCGAGCAGCACGGCGCGCTGCGCTGCGCCGCTG
The DNA here is from genome assembly GCA_025356575.1 of Novosphingobium sp. Lineage (GTDB taxonomy): Bacteria > Pseudomonadota > Alphaproteobacteria > Sphingomonadales > Sphingomonadaceae > Novosphingobium. Next base: position 29,363 of record JANXSP010000047.1, on the reverse strand, counting down.
CGTTCGCGATCGTGGCGGGCGAGCAAGCGCGGGGCGAGGCGAGCGCACTGACCTATCCGCCGCTGGCTGCGCGCGGCAAGGCGTTCTTCGTCGCGACGGGAGCGCGCGTGATCGACGAAGCGCATATCGACCGCGCCCAGCTCCAGGCCGCTCTGGCGGGAGAGGTCGCCGCGCTCCAGCATCAGGCCATCGTTGCGGGCAAGCCCCAGCAGACGCTTGCCGCGGTCATGCCGGCGTGCCTGACGATGCTGGCGGCGACGGTGCCCCCACTATCGGTGCCGACGCTGCCGCAGTGCGCCGCGATCATGACCCTGGCCGCCGACGAGGTCGAACGCCAGCCGCGCGCCGCGGGTCCGGCGATGGACCTGCGCACGCTGCAGGGCGTGCTGTCCCAGCGCGCCCGCGCGGCGCTGGTCGGAGAGGGCAAGACGACCTACGAGACCGACCGGATCATGACCGAAGCGCGCGAGGCGATGGCGACCGGCGGGCAGGCCGGGGCCGAACGCTACGATATCTCGGTATGCTATGATCTGGCCCAGCCGGAAGCCGACCCCCACCAGGCCGCGGGCGCAGCGGGGCATTGAGCGGCGATTTCCGGGCGCGCCCAATATTCTACTCCAGTTTGTCCTGAGGAGGGCAAAGCCCGTCTCTAAGGACTTGCGCGCGGTGGTTCGAGACGTGGTGGACCCTAAAAATCCGGCAACTTTTGCGCCGCTTCACCCCACCCGGCCAGGCTCTTGCCCTTCGCCCGCGCCAGCAGCCGCGAAGCATCGCCGATCGAAAACGGGTGCGCGTCGGCGTAGCCCTTGAGTTCGCCCCACGCGACCGGGACGGCGACGGGCGCGCCGGGGCGCGCGCGCGCGGAATAGGGCAGCACCGCGGTGGCGCCGCGCTGGTTGCGAAGCCAGTCGATGAAGATTTTGCCCGTCCGCTTGGCCTTGCTCATCTGCGATACGAACCGCTCGGGCTCGGCCAGGCTCAACGCTTCGGCGAAACGGCGCGAGAAATCCTTGTGGACCTCCCACGAGTGGCCCGTGGTCAGCGGGACGACAACGTGGACGCCCTTGCCGCCCGAGAGCATCGCGAAGCTGACCAGACCGATATCCGATAGCCGATCGCGGATGTGGACCGCGGCGGATTTCACCGCCTCGAAATCGAGCTCCTCGTCTGGATCGAGATCGAAAATCATCCGGTCGGGCGCCTCGACGTCGCTGCTGCGCGCCCCCCAGCCGTGGAACTCGATCGTGCCCATCTGGACGCACGACAGAAGTCCCTCGGCGCTTTCGACGAACAGGTAATCCTCGGTCTCGCCGTTCTTCTCGCGGATCGGAACGTGGCGTACCGCCTTGCCGAACGTGCCCGCGTCGTGCTTCTGGAAAAAGCACTTCTTGCCGCGGCCTTGCGGGCAGCGGACCAGGCTGATCGGGCGTTCGGCGGCGAACGGTAGCATCAGCGGGGCGATCGCGGCGTAGTAGTCCGCCAGATCGCCTTTGGTCTGGCCGCTTTCGGGAAAGATCACCCGTTCGCGGCTGGAGATGTTCACGGTTTCCTCGGGTTGAGGCGCGGGCACGGCCTTTTCGGGAACGACGCTCGATGCTGGCTTGTCGCCGCGCAGACCGAGGAAGCTGGCGTGACGGACGCGGCCTTCGGCGGTGAACTCGGCAAAGGCGACCTCGGCGACAAGCTCGGGCCTGAGCCATTGCGCCCCGCGGCGATCCTCGCGCGCCACTTCGGTGGGCGCGTCAGTGCTTGCCAACTTGGCGAACTTCGCCGCCAGATCGTCGAGCAGCGCGCCGTCGAAGCCGGTCCCGACCTTGCCCTTGTAGACCAGTTTGCCGCCCTCGTTCTGCGCGAGCAGCAGCGACGAGAACGGGCGCGCCTTGGTCGGCGATTTGCTCCACCCGGCGATCACGAATTCCTGGCGCAACGTGCATTTGACCTTGAGCCACGACTTGCTGCGCCGGCCCGAATACTTTCCGTCGATCCGCTTGGCGATGATACCTTCCTGCCCCGCGGCGCACATTGCGGCGTAAAGCTTGTCGCCCGCGCCGATGACGTGATCGGCGACATGGACCGGCGGAGCGGCGAGCGCGAGCAGGGCCTCGACCCGTTCCTTGCGCTCGATATTGGTCAGGGCGGTTATGTCTTCGCCCTCCACTTCGAGCAAGTCGAATGCATGGAACGCCAGCGGGGTCGCCTCGGTCTGCGCGCCGTGGCCGCGCTTGAGCACGGCCTGGAGCGAGGAGAAATCGGGGTTGCCGTCGGCACCCGCGGCGGTGATCTCGCCGTCGATCAGGCACGGCGGCAGGCCCAGCGCGGCGATGTGGCGCACCAGCGGTGCGAATTTGTCGGTCCAATCGAGCCCGTTGCGCGTGAACACGGTCACTTTTTCGCCCGCCGCGGCGATCAGCGCGCGGTACCCGTCGAACTTTATCTCGTGCATCCAGGCGTTGCCCGCGGGCACCGCATCGACCAGCGTGGCGAGTTGAACCGGCTGGAATTTCGGCAATGCGGCAGCGGATTTTTTGGCTTTTGCGGATGCTTTGTGCGGGACCGCTGCCGCAGCTTCGCTGGCCTGCGCCGCGGCGGCCATCTCGGTCTCGAACGCCTTGCCGGATTTGACCGCGAGCGAAGGCGCGCCCGCCCGGTCACCCGCGATCTCCTCCATCGTCCGCCCCGTGGCAACGCTGGTGATCGCGCGTTCGACCAGCACATCGCCCTCGGCGGAGAATTCGTCGGCGATCTTTCGCAGCAGCCAGTTCTCGCGCTTTTCGCCGGGGCGGGGCTTGAGCCGGATGAGGATCCACTCGCCGCGCATCCGTTCGCCATCGAGGATGAAATGAAGGTGGCCGTCATCGATCGTGCGCGCGGTCTTACCCGCGATCGGCGCCCATGTGCCGCGGTCCCACAGCATCACCGTGCCGCCGCCGTACTCGCCTTTGGGGATCGAGCCTTCGAACGTGGCATACGACATCGGGTGGTCTTCGGTGCGTACGGCCAGCCGCTTGTCGTCGGGATCTGGGCTGGGTCCGCGGGTCACCGCCCAGCTTTTGAGCACGCCGTCGACTTCGAGCCGAAGATCCCAATGCAGCCGCGTCGCATCGTGCTTCTGGACCATGAAAATCCCGCCGCCGAACGGATCGGCGGACTTGGCGCGCTTGCCCGCGGGTTCGGCGGTGCGCTTGAAGTCGCGCTTGGCGTTGTAGGCGCCGAGCGGATCGCCTTGCGGTTTCAGTGCGGACGCCATGTCACGCGCGTTTCTTGGCTGCCGGCTTGGCAGCGGGTTTTCCGGCAGCCTTCTTGCCCGCGGCGGGCTTTGCCGCGCCGCTATCCCCAACCGAGCGCTTGAGCGCGGCCATGAGGTCGATCACGTTGCCGCCGCGCGGAGCGTTGTCGCCGACATCCTCGAGAATCGTCTTGCCCTTGGCCTTGGCCTTCTTTTCGACCAGCCGCTTGAGCGCATCGACATAGCGGTCGTGGAATTCCTCGGGTTTGAACGGTCCGGTCTTTTTGTCGATCAGGGTCGTGGCAAGGTCGAGCAATTCGGGCGCGGGCTCGGCCTCGCCGATATCCTTGAAATAGCTTTGCGCGCGCTGGACCTCATCGGCATAGCGCAGCACTTCGAGCACGATCCCGCGCCCGCATGGCTTGAGTGCGACGAGCTGTTCACGCCCGCGCACCGAAAGCTGCCCGACCGCGACTTTCTTGGCGCCGCGCAGCGCCTCACGCAGAACGACATAGGCTTCTTCCGCCAGATCGTCCGCCGGAACCACGAAATAAGGCTTTTCGTAATAGAGCACGTCGATGTCCGCCGCGTCGACGAATTGCACCAGTTCGAGCGTCTTGCGGCTTTCGATCTTCACGGCCTCGATCTCGGCATCGTCGAGCAGAACGTAATTGCCCTTCGACACCTCGTAGCCCTTGACGATTTCGTCGCGATCGACCGGACCGAGCCCGGCAACGACTTTCTCATAGGCGATGGGTTTACCCGATGGCTCGTGGATCTGGCGAAAGTTGATCGCCGCGCCCGAACGTGTGGCGGGATAGACCTCGACCGGGATCGAGACGAGTGCGAGCCGGATCTGGCCCTGCCAATATGCCCGTGCTGCCATCGCCGTGTTCCCCGCTGCTGGTTACAGTGCAAGGAATCCCGGCGCGCCATCGGGTTCCCGCGGTGCCGCGCTATTCAGCGGCGCGAAAGCGGGTGCGGCGTACCCAGCGCCTCCCGATTCGTCGCGGATGGAGAAATGCGATGCGCCGTTTTGCGGCTCTGCTGTCGATCGCCGGCGCTGCCGGCGCGCTAGTTTCCGCGCCTGCCAGCGCGCGCCCGGTGAGCTATCGCAGTCCTCCGGCAGAGCGCGATATTGCCGCGACGATGTCCGATCCGCAGGTTCAGGAAAGCGTTGCCGATGCGGTGGGCGGGATAAGCGAAGCGATGCTCGATATCTCGCTGGCGCCGTTCGCGCGCGCACTCGAAGCTGCCGGCGATCACGAAGCGGCCGACGAAGTCGGGCGCCATTCCACGCTGCGCGATGTCGCCGGCCCCGATGGCGAGCGGGTTCCGCGCGAAATGGCGCGGCGGGTCCCGGAGATGATGGGCGCGATGGGCGGCATGACCACCGCACTGGAACGGATGCTACCCGAACTCGCACGCGCCGGCGAACAGATGCGCGGCGCCGCCGAACGCGCCGGGCGCAGCGCGCGCCATGCCCGCGAGCGGACCCGCGACTGGTCCCGCGACTGGGACTACTAGACGTTTTCCACGGCAATCCGCGTGCCTGACCCGCCGCCCCGGGTGGACGCCGCGCGCCGGGTTCGCCATGACCCCTCGCCATGTGGCAGCTCTACCAATTTCCGCTGTGCCCGTTCAGCCGCAAGGTCCGCCTGCTGCTGAGCGAGAAGGGCGTCGCGTACGAGCTGTGGCGCGAAAATCCGTGGGAGCACCGCGAGGAATTCACCAACCTCAACCCCGCCGCGCGCACCCCGGTGCTGCGCAATGGCGAGCGCGACATCACCCTGATCGATAGCCAGGCGATCTGCGAATATTTCGAGGAGACCGTCGACCGCAATCCGATGATCAACGGCACCGCGACGAACCGCGCGGAAATCCGCCGGCTGACCGCGCTGTTCGACGAGAACTTTTTTGCCGACGTGACCGGCCCGCTCCTCCACGAACGCTTGAAGAAGCGACTGTTCATGCGCCAATCACCCGATTCCGGCGCGTTGCGGAGCGCGATGAAACTGGCGCACGAGCATCTTTATTATATCGACCACCTGATCGATCACCGGCCATGGCTGGCGGGCGCGACGATGAGCCTGGCCGACCTTGCCGCCGCGGCGCAGATATCGGTCGCGGACTATCTCGGCGGGCTCGACTGGACCGGGCACGAACAATCGCAGGGCTGGTACTCGGTGTTCAAGAGCCGCCCCAGCTTCCGCCCGCTATTGTCCGAACGAATGGAAGTGATCCAGCCGCCGAGCCACTACAGCGACCCCAACGCCTGACGGTTCAGGCCGCGGGCACCGTCTTGGTCCCGAACCGGCCGTGCTTGCGGTACCGCACCATCCAGCGTTCGAGAAATAGCTCGAGCGGGCGCGGGGTCACGCCCAGATCGGCAATCCCCGGCAACGTACCGCCGGCGACATTGCCCGCCTTGAGCATGGTCCACTGATCGCGGCTGAGCGGCGCGCCGGGGAGCCAGCCGGTGGCCGCGGCAATCGCGCCCGATAGCGCGTCGGGCAGTTCGGCAAACAGCCGCTCGCGGTGCTGGGCGCGCGCGATCCGTCGGTTGAGTTCGCCCATCGCGATCACCTCGGGCCCCGCGATCTCGTAGGTCTTGCCGCCGTATTCCGCCGGATTTCCCAGCGCGTTGGCGATCGCCGCCGCGGCATCGTCGACGAACAACGGCTGGAACCGCGCCTGCGCGCCGAACACTGGCAGCACCGGCAGCTTCGCGATCAGCCCGGCGAACATGTTGACGAACGCGTCGTCGGCCCCGAACAGCACCGAGGGGCGGATGATCGTCGCCGCGGGGAACGCGCCGCGTACCCGCGCCTCGCCCAGCGCCTTGGTCCGCGCATAAGCTACCGATGATGCGCCATCGGCGCCGATTGCGGAGACCTGGACAAAAGCGCGCGCCCCCGCGTCCGCCGACGCGCGCGCCGCGGCGCCTGCACCTTCGGCCTGCACCGCATCGAGATCGCCGCCGAACGCGCCGACCAGATTGACCACCGCGCGCGCGCCGTGGACCGCCGACGCCAGCGTCTCGGGCCGGGTCACGTCGGCACGGACAAGCTGCACTTGGCCAAGATTGGCGAGCGGCTTGACCCGGAACGCGCGCTCGGGATGGCGGCTGGCGACGCGCAGGCGCGCCCCCCGGCTCAGCAGTTCCTGCGCCAGGTGACGGCCCACGAACCCGCTCCCGCCGATCAATACCACCAGCGTATCGCGCAGCGCATCGCCGTCCCGGTTATCGGCCATATCGAACGTCTCCAGCATCGTCAGCGCGCCAATGCACCGCCTCCCCGCGCAGCGCAACCGCCCAGCGCGCCGCCGCATAATCGCCGCGCACGACGAGCGTTGACAACCCCGCCCGCGCTGCTATCCGCCGCCGCCTACCCCGCACCGCGCGCGTTTGCCGCGGTGCTCCGGTGCCCAGATGGCGGAATTGGTAGACGCACCAGCTTCAGGTGCTGGCGCTCGCAAGGGCGTGGAGGTTCGAGTCCTCTTCTGGGCACCACTTCTGCGTTATGGCGTTGGGGTCGGGGAGCGGCGTTGGCGAGACGTCCGGGCAAACGGGGTGACGCGCGAGATGCAAGATGGATCGAAGGACTCGCATGGCTCGCTGAGCGTCTTGACGCTGGGGGCAATCGGGATCGTCTATGGCGATATCGGGACCAGCCCGCTTTACGCGTTTCGCGAGGCGCTGGCGCAGACGGCCGATGGCGGGGTCGATCGCGGTGAGATCGTCGGCGTTCTGTCGCTGGCGTTGTGGGCGCTGATCATCGTCGTGACGCTGAAATACGTGCTGTTCCTCACGCGGATGGACAACAAGGGCGAGGGCGGAGTGCTGTCGCTGATGGCGCTGGCGAACAATGCCACGGGCGGCAAATGGCTCGCAGTGCTGGTCCTGGGTGCGACCGGAGCCGCGCTGTTCTACGGCGACGCGATCATCACCCCGGCGCTGTCGGTGCTATCCGCGGTCGAGGGTCTCAAAACCGTTCCGGGGCTCGAACGCGTGATGTCGCTGCCGGTGATCCTGGGAATGACGATCGGCATCCTGGTCGGGCTGTTCTCGATGCAATCGCGCGGGACTGCGGGGGTCGCCAAGCTGTTCGGGCCGATCTGCACGGTGTGGTTCGTCGCGCTCGCCGCGCTCGGGCTCTGGCGGATCCTGGCCGCCCCCGCGATCCTGGCGGCGTTCAATCCGATCGAAGGGGTGACGTTCCTCGCCACGCACGGGGTTCCTGGGTTGTTCGTGATGGGCGCGGTGTTCCTGACCGTAACCGGGGCCGAGGCGCTGATCGCGGATATGGGGCATTTCGGGCGCAAGCCGATCATGATCGGCTGGTTGTGGTTCGTGTGGCCCGCGCTCACGCTCAACTACCTGGGACAAGGTGCGCTGGCGCTGACCACGCTCAACGCTGCGCAAACGGCGGGGCATGTCATGCCCAATGCCGACTGGTTCTTCATCATGGCACCCGATGCGATGCGTGCGCCGCTGGTCATCCTGGCGACGCTGGCAACGATCATTGCCAGCCAGGCGGTGATCACCGGCGCCTATTCGCTGACCCAGCAGGCGACCGCGCTGGGGCTGCTGCCGCGGATGATGATCACGCAGACCTCCCAAACCCTGCGCGGACAGATTTACATGCCCGCGGTCACCTGGATGCTGCTGGCGGGCGTGCTCGTGCTGGTGTTCGCGTTCAAGAGCAGCTCGGCAATGGCCGCGGCGTACGGCATCGCGGTGACGGGCACCATGGTCGTGACCACCTGCCTGGCGTTCGTGATCGCGTGGAAGGGCTGGAAATGGAACCTGGCGGGCACCGCGGCGCTGATCCTGCCGTTCCTCGCGCTCGACCTGTTCTTCTTCGGCACCAACATCCTCCGCGTGATCGAAGGGGGCTGGGTCCCGCTGCTGGTGGCGAGCCTGGTCGGGCTGATCATCTTTACCTGGCTTCGTGGGCGGAAAGCCGCGATCGCGCGCAATGCCGAACAGGGGATTGCCCTGAACGAACTGGTTGCCGCGCTTTCCGCCCGGCCCCCGGTGCAGGTCGCGGGCACTGCGGTGTTCCTGACCCAGAACCTCGACCTCGCGCCCTCGGCGCTGCTCCACAACCTCAAGCATAACAAGGCGCTCCATGTCGCCAACATCATGCTCAAGGTCGAGACCGAGACCGAGCCGCACGTCCCCGAAGGGACCCGGCTGACGATCGAGCGGATCAGCGAAAATTTCATCAAGGCGCGGCTGGCCTATGGTTACATGGACCCGGTCGATGTGCCGAGCGAACTGGCCAGCGCGCCGGGGCTGATCTCGGGGCAGGGCGGAACCTCGTTCTTCGTCGGGCGCAGCGCGATCCGCCGCGCCGCCCGGCCAAGCATGCCGCGGTGGATGGCTGTGCTCTACACGATCCTTCACCGCAACGCCGCGGATCCGACCGCCTATTTCTCGATTCCCCCCAATCGCGTGGTCGAGCTAGGCAGCCAGATCGAGGTCTAGTGACGCAGCCTGCGTCCGCGATCACTTGGACCGCGCGGTTTGAGGAGGAACACGACATAGCCGCGGAAATTGGGCGTTTGCGCCAGCGTGGGCGGTGCGCGCCATTCGCCGCCTTCGACCAGCCCAACGCGGAACGGCAACGGCAGCGCGGCGATATTGCGGAAGTAGGCCGCGTAGCCCGGGACCGTGTCGCGCGCCTGATAGGTCTGGAGCACGACCTCGTCGACCGTGCCGCGCAAGCTTGCCAGCGCCGCGGGATCGCCGTTGGCGCTCCAGTCGAGCAGCCCGGTGATCGATAGCTTGAACCGCCGGGGCAAGCGCCGGCGCAGCTCGGCCAGGAACGCGGCGTAGCGATCCAGATGACGCGTCCGTGCGTCGAAATCGATCTGGAGCCCGGCAACGGTGTTGCCTGCCCCCTGCCAGCGCGCGAGCCGGGCGAGCAGCGCGGTTTCGACCTCGGGCGGCCAGTCGAGTGTCTCGACGCGGAATACCAGCCACAGCGGCGTTTGCGGCACGTGGGGCAGCGCGGGGCGCAGAACCGTCATGCGCCCGTCGCGGGTAAGCTCGCTGTCGAGCAGATAGAGCTCGCGCGCGCTGGCCAGTGCGGGCGAGGACGGCACTCCCGGCCACAGCCAGAACGCGGTGAAGCGCGCCGGGTCGACCCTCTCAGGAGGCGGGCGTCCGCATCCGCCGAGCAGGACGAGTGCAACTGCGACCCGCCACTTACCAGTAATACTTGAGCTCCCGCGCCCACCTGGTCGCCGGGTAATCGCGGCGCAGGCGGTTGAACCAGGCGCGCCGCTGGGCCAGCGGGACGTCGATCCCGCCGCACTGGGTATTGCCCGCCGGAGCAAAGCACCGAACCGCGCGTGAGAGCGCGAGCGCCTTGTCATCCGGCGCTGCGGCAGGATCGGCGATGATCGCCTTGTAGACCTCGAGCCGCGAATAGATGTTGCCGGGGAACTGGCTCGGTCCGGTGCCCAAGGCGCCCGCCTTCACCGCCTCCTCACGCGGGCGATCGAGCGGGTAGAGGTCGAAGTCGTTGCTGCGCACCCATTCGGCCAGGCACAGCCGGGCGCGGACCGCGAGCGGTGCGCGGGCGAGTTCGGCGGCGACCTGCGCGATGGCCGGGCAGCCGGCCGCGGGGTTGGCCGATGCAGCGCCGAAAATTCCGAGCGGCACCGGGGCGGGCGTGTACTTGTCCTCCTCGTACGTCCCGGTGCCGTCTTCGGCGGGAACGATCGGACCGCCCATGGCGTGGCCGCGTCCCGCCAGCAATGCGGCGTCGCGTCCGAAATCGGCGTAGAACCCGTGGAGGAGCTCCTTGCCGAGGAGGACGTGGAGCGCGATATCGCGTTCGCGCAGCGTCACCCCGCTCGCGGTTGCCTGTTGGCGCAGCAGCTCGGGCCCGGCGATATAGGCTAGCACCAGCTCGCGCATCGCGGCGTCCTGGACGCGCGAACCGCTGGCGAAAATCTGCCCGAGCTGGCCCGTACGCTGATCGTGCAGAGCGAGCGCCAGTTCAAGCGCGCCGGCCTGCTCGGGCTCTTTCGCGCCGGCAAACAGATCGGCCCAGAACTGGCGGACGTTGCGATCGTCGAGCGCCTCGAGCGCAAGCCCGCGGAGCATTTGCCGGCTGAAATCGAGATAGCCGAACCGCGCCTGGTGCGACATGTCGGGGATGATTGTAAGGACGTCGCGCGGCGCCTTGGCGACAAACATCGCCTGCGCCCCGCGCAGGTAGTCGAACAGCGCGGGGTTGTCCGCAAACAGCGGTTTCTGCGCGGCGAGATCGGCGGTGCTGAGCGGCGGACCGTAAACCGTCTCGCTCGCCTCGCCGGTGTTGTCGCGGCGCATCCGCTGGAGATCGGCAACCGCCAGAAGCAGTGGGTCTTTCGCTGCGGGGCCCGAGCCATCCTCGAACAGCTTGCGGTCGATTTCCTGGACGAGCTGGACGGTGACCTCGTTGGAACCGGGGCTCGCCAGCAGCGGGGTATAGGCACCCGAGAGCTGCGCCGCGTCTCCCTGAAGCCACCACGTGCGGCGCAACAGGCCCTGGGCCGAAGCGGCGTAACGCCCTGCCGGATATGCGCTCAGGTAAGCCGAGAAGGCCTGCGCCGCGGTTTGCGCTGGGCCGGGCTTGCGCTTGGCCGGAAGATCGAGGTTCCCGTACTCGTCGATCGCGGAAAGCGTCGCGGCATTGAGCGCGGTGCGCGCGGTCATGTAGCTTGCGGTTTCGCGCAGCCACGGATCGGGGGCCTGGCCCAGCGCGGCGAACCCGGCGGACGCCGCGGGGAACTGGCCGTTATAGAACTGCACGGCGGCGGTCAGGTAAGCGCCGAACGCCTTTCCCGCGGGGCTGGTCAGTCCCGCGACGGTGGGCGGGGAAGTCGGCGCGGGCATTGTCGTTCCCGGCGGCGCTGAAACCGGCGCATCGTCGCAGCCCGGATCGAACGCGCGGCGCGCAGAGATCAGCGCGGTCTTCTCTCCCGCGGGAACCGCCGAGTTGGCGCTCAGCGCGGCGGTAAACGCGTCGATCCCGCTGTCGTTGGTGTTGCAGCGGCTGGGACCGGTTAGGTCGGCATCGGTCGGGCCGTGGCCGATCATCGCCTGCTTGATCCCGTCCCATGCGAACAACGCCGGGCTCGCCGCGCCCTCGGCCTTCGGCTGCTTGAGCCAGCCTGCGCCGCGGCGGTCGGCAAGCAGCAGCATCAAGTTGACGCGGGTGTCGTTCGCCGGGCTCAGCAGCGCGAGGTTGCCGTAGGGATCATAAGCAAGCTTGGTCAGCGAAAAGGTCGGGCTGGTGTCGCAGCAACCGCTGCCCGTGGCCGTGATCGACCAGGCCGCAGCCACCACTGCTCCTACTGCCAGCAACCGATAGCGAATGGTCATGCGATCCCCGCGTCACAACGATACGCTGTTTGAATACGCTATTCGCCGTAGGTTGGAAGCGGCATCGCGCGCTCGCTTCCAGCAACCTTGACCCCGGTTCAGGGTATGGCATTCTCCGCCTGGGGACGGGGAGAAACGACAATGGCGAATCATGCGCGCAGTGCGCTGGCGGGGGCAGGGCTGCTTGCGCTGATTGCGGCGCTGGCGGGATGTGGTCCGGGCAAACCGACCCCTGGCAAGGATGCCTCGCACGTCGCGTTGAGCGATGTGCCCGAGCGGGTTTATTGGGGCGATACCCATCTCCATACGTCGAATTCGGTCGATGCCTTCGGCTTCGGCAACCGCCTCGGACCCGAAGAAGCGCTGCGCTTCGCCCGCGGCGAGGAAGTCACCTCGAGCACGGGGATCAAGGCACGGCTGGCGCGGCCGCTCGATTTCCTGGTGATTTCGGACCACTCGGACGGGCTGGGATCGACCAAGGCGCTTTACGAAGCACCGCGCATGTTCATTCGCGAGCCGCTGTTGCGTCGGTGGTACGACATGATGCATTCCGGTCCCGCAGGCTCGCTACGCGCCACGGCGGAGATGATCGACGCCAAGGGCGCCGGCACGCTGCCCAAATCGATGACCAATCCGGCGGACGGGGCCAAACGCACCAAGTCGGTCTGGTACGCCAGCATGCGGACGGTCGAACAGTACAACGATCCGGGCAAGTTCACCGCGTTTCTCGGGTTCGAATACACGCTGATGAACGGCGGCAACAATCTGCACCGCAATGTCATCTTCCGCGATGGCGGGGAGAAAGTCGGCGCGGTCAGCCCGCTCGCCTCGTTCGGGCAGATTACCCCCGATACGCTGTGGGACTACATGGACGCCTATGAGCGCGCGACGGGCGGCAAGGTCCTGGCGATCCCGCACAATTCCAACCTGTCCAACGGGATGATGTTCGAACTGACCCAGCCCGGCGGCGGCCCGATGACCGCCGCCTATGCCCGGCGCCGCGCCGCGCACGAGCCGGTGGTCGAGATCACCCAGATCAAGGGCGACAGCGAGACGCATCCGTTCCTGTCCCCCAACGACGAATTTGCCGGATACGGCGTGGCCGGGTGGGAACTGGGCAACCTGACGATGGACCAGGGCAAGACTCCCGACATGTTCGCGGGCGAATACGTACGCGAGGCGCTGAAGCGCGGGCTCGCGATCGCGGCGCGGACCGGGGTCAATCCCTACAAGTTCGGGGTGATCGGATCGACCGACAGCCACACTTCGCTCAGCACCGCGGACGAGGACAACTTCTTCGGCAAGCACGCCGGGGTCGAACCGAGCGCGGTGCGGGCGATGGCGCCGCAGAACCTGGGCGCGCGCAAGGGCCGGTTCGGGTGGAACTACCTTGCCAGCGGCTATGCCGCGGTGTGGGCGCGGGGCAACACCCGCGCCGCGCTGTTCGATGCGATGGCCCGGCGCGAGGTCTATGCCACCACCGGTCCGCGAATGACCGTGCGGTTCTTCGGCGGGTGGGACTTCACCCCTGCCGACCTGGCCGGTGACTGGGTCCATGCAGGCTATCGACGCGGCGTGCCGATGGGCGGCGACCTGGCAGCCCACGCCGGGCGGCCCAGCTTCATCGTCTCGGCCATGAAGGATCCGATCGGCGCCAATCTCGACCGCGTCCAGATCGTCAAGGGCTGGACGGACCGCGCGGGCAAGACGCAGGAAAAGGTCTTCAACGTGGTGTGGAGCGACCCGGCGACCCGGCGTCTGGCCGGCGGGCGGCTGCCTGCGGTCGGCGATACGGTCGATGTCGCGCACGCGACTTATGCCAACACGATCGGCGCGCCTTCGCTCAGCGCGGTGTGGTTCGATCCCGAGTTCGATGCCGCGCAAAAGGCGTTCTACTATGTCCGCGTGCTCCAGATCCCGACGCCCGATTGGCCGGCGTTCGATGCGCTGCGGTATCATACCCGGCTCGGTCCCGATGCGCGGGTGAAGTCGCAGGAGCGCGCGTATACCTCGGCGATCTGGTACACGCCCGCGGCTTCGTGAGGCAGCTTCTGGGTCCGCTGCTGCGCGAGCCACTGGTCCATTTCCTGATCGCCGGACTGGCGGTTTTCTGGGCGATGTCCGGGCGCCCCGCCGATCCCGCAGACCGCCGCATCGTCGTCGACGAGCCGGTCGTGGCCGCGCTCGCCGAACGGTGGACCGCGACGTACCACGCTCCGCCCGAAGCCGACGAGCTCGACGGCTTGATCCGCGACTACGTTCGCGACCAGGTCTATTACCGCGAGGCGCTCCGGCTCGGGCTCGACAAGGACGACGAGGTCGTGCTGCGGCGGATGCGCAACAAGATGGAAGCGCTGGCGACCAGCGAGGCCGAAGCGGCGACACCGAGCGATGCCCAGCTCCAGGCGCTGATCGACCGCGATTCGGCGCGCTACGCGGGCGAGGCGCACTACACCTTTGATCAGGTCTATCTCGGCGCCGACACCCCGGCAAACCGGGCGCTCGCCCGCGCAGCGTTGACGCGGGGGGGCACCTTGGCGGCGCCCGTACCGGCTGCGCCGCTCCCCGCGCGGTTCGCTGACAGCGGCGCCGCGGCGCTTGGCGAAACCTTTGGCGACGGGTTCGCCGCGGCCTTGGCAAAGCTCCCGCTCGGGCAATGGAGCGGTCCGGTTGCCTCGGGCCTCGGTCTGCATCTGATCCGCCTGATCGCCGTCCGCTCCCCCGGGCCGGTCCGGCTGGCAGAGGTTCACCAGCGGGCGGAAAACGACTGGCGCGCGGCAGCGGCGGCCAGCGCGCGCGAGGCGCAGTATCGCCGGGTCCGGGCGGGCTACGACATCGTGATCGCGCGGCCGCGGTGAAGCGCTTGTTCGCCGCGATGGCGCTATGCCTGTTCGCCGTGTTGACGCTGTGCCGGTTCGCCGCCCCGGCTCATGCCGACGAACTTCGCCCAGGCTATCTCGAGCTGACCCAGCGCGATGCGCGTCATTGGCAAGTGGTGTGGAAAGCCCCGCTGCTCGGCGGTCTGGCGCGGCGCGCACACCCGGTGTTTCCTGCGTTCTGCGCGTTCAATGCCGCGGCCGCGCGGCTCGATGGCGGGGCGCTGATCACCGCCGGCATCCTCGACTGCGCGCGCGGTCTGGCTGGCAGCGAAGTCGGGCTGAGCGGGATGGCGGGGAGCTATGACGACGCGCTTGTCCGCGTGGCGCCGCTGGACCGACCGGTGCAGGCCGAGCGCCTCACCGCGGCTCGCCCGCGGATCGTGGTCGCCGTCCGTCCCGACGGCTGGCAGGTTGCGCGCACGTATTTCCAGCTCGGCGTGAGCCACATCCTCACCGGCTGGGACCACTTGTTGTTCGTGATCGCGCTGGTTCTGCTGCTGCGCCGCGGCGGGATCGTGGTCCGCGCCGCGACCGCGTTCACGATCGCGCATTCGCTGACCTTGATCGGGACCACGCTCGGCCTGATCGGGCTGGCGCAGGCCCCGGTCGAAGCGTTGATCGCGCTGTCGATCGTGTTCCTGGCGGTGGAGATCGCCAAACAGCGCGAAGGCAGTCCTAGATTGTCCGAGCGCGTGCCGTGGGTGGTCGCGTTCCTGTTCGGGTTGCTCCACGGCTTCGGCTTCGCTGGGGCACTGCGCGAGATCGGCCTACCCGAAAGCGACGTCCCCGCGGCGTTGCTCACGTTCAATTTCGGGGTCGAAGCGGGGCAGCTTGTCATCATTGCCGCAGTGCTGGCGGGGATCACGCTGGTTCGCCGGTTCGCCGCGCCGGCGCTGCGTCCGGCGATCGTCGGCGCCAGCTATGCCATCGGCACGGCCGCGAGCAGCTGGTTCTTCGCCCGTGTGCTGGGGTGAAACTTGCTTGCCGCGTTAGCTTGCCATTCAGCGCCCGCGTCCTACATGAGAAGCCGGTTATGGACGCGAGGCGGCGATGAACGACGAACAACCTTCGGGCAATCCCTGGATGAAGAGCTTGCTGGTGTGGGGCGGGATCTTCCTGGCGCTGCTGCTGGTGGTCTCGATGTTCTCCTCGCGCGGTGACAGCGCATCGACCCAGATCGGGTATTCGGACTTCCGCGCCAAGGTTGCCGAGGGTTCGGTGGCCGATGTCCAGGTCGGCCAGGACCGCATCGTCGGCAAGTACACCAATGGCGAGGCATTCTCGACCGTGCCGATCCCGGGCGACACATCGCTGCCCGATCTGCTCCAGAAATCGCACGTCAAATACCAGGGCAAATCGGCCGATGAGGGCAACGTCCTGCTGTACATCCTGATCCAGTCGCTGCCGTTCATGCTGATCCTCGGCGTGGCGTTCTTCGCCTTGCGCCAGGTCCAGAAGGGCGGCGGCTCGGGCGCGATGGGTTTCGGCAAATCGAAGGCCAAGTTGCTCACCGAGAAGCAGGGCCGGGTGACCTTCGGCGATGTCGCCGGCATCGACGAAGCGCGCGAGGAGCTGGAGGAAATCGTCGAATTCCTGCGCGATCCGGGCCGCTTCTCCAAGCTCGGCGGGCAAATCCCCAAGGGTGCGCTGCTCGTCGGTTCGCCCGGCACTGGGAAGACCCTGCTGGCACGCGCGATCGCGGGTGAAGCGGGCGTGCCGTTCTTTACCATTTCGGGCTCTGACTTTGTCGAGATGTTCGTCGGCGTCGGCGCCAGCCGCGTGCGTGACATGTTCGAACAGGCCAAAAAGGCCGCGCCGTGCATCGTGTTCATCGACGAGATCGACGCCGTGGGCCGCCACCGCGGTAGCGGGCTCGGCAATTCGAACGATGAGCGCGAGCAGACGCTCAACCAGTTGCTGGTCGAAATGGACGGGTTCGAGGCCAACGAAGGCATCATCATCATCGCCGCGACCAACCGTCCCGATGTGCTTGATCCCGCGCTGCTTCGTCCGGGCCGGTTCGATCGCCAGGTGGTCGTCCCGATCCCCGATATCGAGGGCCGCGAAAAGATCCTCGGCGTGCACATGAAGAAGGTGCCGCTCGCCCCCGACGTCAATCCGCGCACGATCGCGCGCGGCACGCCGGGATTCTCGGGCGCCGATCTCGCCAACCTGGTCAACGAGGCCGCGCTGCTCGCGGCGCGCCGCAACAAGCGGCTGGTCGCGATGCAGGAGTTCGAGGACGCCAAGGACAAGGTGATGATGGGCGCCGAACGCCGCAGCATGGTCATGACCGAAGACGAAAAGAAGATGACCGCGTATCACGAGGCGGGTCATGCGATCGTCTCGGTCCACGAGGCCGCTTCGGACCCGATCCACAAGGCCACGATCATCCCGCGCGGGCGCGCGCTGGGCATGGTCATGCGTTTGCCCGAACGCGACAGCTATTCATACCACCGCGACAAGATGCTCGCCAACCTATCGGTCAGCATGGGCGGGCGCGTGGCCGAGGAGATCATCTTCGGGCACGACAAGGTCTCGTCGGGCGCCTCGTCGGACATCCAGTACGCCACCAGCCTGGCGCGCAACATGGTGACCAAGTGGGGCATGTCCGATGCCCTGGGCCCGCTCCAGTACGAGGAGCAGGGCGAGGGCTATCTGGGTTACGGCGCCAACCAGCGGGTGATGATGTCGGACGAAACATCCAAGCTCATCGACAAGGAAATCCGCGCGCTGATCGACAACGCGCACGCCCGCGCCACGGATATCCTCAAGACCGAGCACGCGCATCTCCACCTGTTGGCGCAGGCGTTGCTCGAGTACGAGACGCTGACCGGGGACGACATCAAGTCGCTGCTGGCCGATGGCAAGCTCGATCGCCCAGACAAACCCGTTGGACCGAGCGGCGGGCTGACCCCGGTGCGCGGCTCGGCCGTGCCCCAGGCGGGCAAGCGCTTCACCGGCGGGGCCGCGCCGCAGGGCGCCTGAAACTGGGTCGGGGTCAGCCGCTCAGGCCGACCCCGATGATCAGCATCGCGAACGCGACCAGCGCGGCGGTGGCAATCGTCATCACTGCCGCGGTGCGCCACAACGCTCCTCCGCGGCCAAGCGCGTAGGTGCCCTTGAGCTGGCGATAAAGGTGGACCGGCGGGATCAGCAACAACACCGCCACGAATGGCACGTTATACGCCGCGCCCAACGTGAGGATCACTGCCAACACGCTCATGAACGCCAGCGAATAGGTCACGAACACGGTGTGGTCGTAAATTCCGAAGCGTCGGCTGAACGGGAATAGCAGCCACACGAACGGCACCGACAGCGGGATCAGCGCCCAGCTGTATTTGTACGCGGCACCCTGGACCTTGAGCAGCGAGAGCTGGGGGTTCTTCATCCCTTCCTTGAGCAGGCGGTCGAGCGCGGGAATATCGCTGCGGAACCTGATGTTCTGCGTTTTCGTGGCGCCGGCCAGACCGTTCACGCGGACCGCCCTGACCTCGTCGGCCGTGGTCCGAGCTTTACTCAGCGCGGTTTCCAGCGCGGCGCGCGCCGAGGGATCGGCGGTCTGGGCGAGCTGTGCTTCGAGCACTTTGACTTGCGCGGTCGCCTCGGTCTCGCTCTTGCCCAGCTGCGTATCGATGTGCGCGGATGTGGTCCCCTCGACCGCATGGATCGCGGCGAACAGGAGGAATACGCTGAACAGAAACAGCGCGATGGGGCTGACATAGCTGGCGCGGCGACCGTCGATATATTCGCGCGTGAGCCTGCCCGGCTGCCAGGCCAGCAGCGGCAGCGTCCGCCAGATCTTGCCTTCGAAATGGAACACCCCGTGCGCCAGGTCGTGGAAGAACGATGCGATGGTGCGGTGGACGTGTGCGGGCTGGCCGCAGGCGCGGCAGTGCGAGCCGATCAGAGCGGTCCCGCAATTGAGACAAGCGCTTTCGGCGGTGTGGCCGGTGGCATCGTCCGCGGCCCCGACAATGCCGGGTCCGTGCGCAGGCTCCGCGATCCGCGCGAGCAGACCGCCTTGTGCCAGATCGCCGATAACTTCGCCGCTGCCCATTGGAGCTCCCCCGCAACAATCCGCTTCATAGCGGGCAGGTCGCCGCGGTAAACCGGTTCATTGCCGGGCAAGGTCGACATCGCCAAGTCGTTCGGTGATGTTGCAGGGGGATTTCAAAATGAAACGTATGGTAGCCGCCCTTTTTCTGGCCGTGATCGCAGTTCCGGTGTCCGCCGCGCCGGGTGACATGAGCGTGGCCGCGTTCCTGGCCAAGGCCGATGCCTTGCGCGCGAAAGGCCCGATGGCGCTGTTCTCGTCCGATATCTCGGTCCTCCGCAGCGAAGCGACGGCTGGCGGCCGGGCCTACCGGGCGCGCCTGGCCACAGAGCGTGCCCACGGTACGCCGAGCAGTTGCCCCCCGGCGCGCTCGTCGATGAACCAGCAAATCCTGATGGCGCACCTTCACAGCTACCCCGCCGCCGCGCGTGCGCATACGAGCATGACCACCGCGATGGCCGATTGGTTTGTCCGAACCTATCCGTGCGGGCATTAGGTGCGCTCAGCCACAAATTCCGCACGGACACCCCAGCTTGTCAATCGGACACGATCTGATACGCGCTGAGGATGCGCAGACTGGTCCAGATCGTGCTTTTCCCACTGCCGTGGACGGTGCGCCGCTGGCTGCTGGGCAAGCTGTTCGGATATGACATACATCGCACCGCGCGGATCGGTTTTTCGGTGCTCGACGTCGACATGGTACGGATGGGACCGGGCGCCAGGATCGGCCACCTGACGTTCGCCAAGGGGCTCACGTTGATCGAGATCGGCGCGGGCGGAATCCTCGGCAACCTCAACTGGGTCACGGCATACCCTCTAAAGCAGCATGATTTCTTCGCGCATCGAGGCGACCGCAAGACCGAACTCATTCTCGCCCATGACGCGGCGATCACCGCGCGTCACTTTATCGACTGCACCGACCGCATCACCATCGGGGAATTTGCGACCGTGGCCGGGTGGCACAGCCAGATTGTCACCCACAGCTTCGACCTGACGCACCCGCGCCAGGACTGCGAACCGATCGCGGTAGGCGCGTATAGTTTCGTCGGCTCGCGCGCGATCCTGCTCAAAGGTGCGCACGTTCCCGAGCGCTCGATCGTGGCTGCGGTTTCGACTTTCGGGGTCCGCAATGGGGAGCCGCTCGGGGTGTTCGCGGGCAATCCCGCAGCACGGATCCGCGAGGCTGACCCCGCGCTCGGCTATTTCACCCGCGACCGGGGTTTGATAAACTGAGTCATGAAGTTTTCGGTCGTCACCATATCGTACAACCAGGGCGCGTTTCTGCGCGCCGCGATCGATTCGGTGATCGGACAGCGCGCGCCGGGGATCGAGGTCCAGTACATCGTCTGCGATCCGGGCTCGACGGACGACAGCCGCGCGATCATCGAGGGCTATGGCAGCGCGATCGACGTGGTCCTGCTCGAGCGTGACGATGGCCCCGCCGACGGGCTCAACCGCGGCTTCGCCCATGCCGACGGCGAGATTTTTTGCTACGTCAATTCGGACGACTACTTTTTGCCAGGGGCTTTCGCCGCGGTGGCCGCGCAGTTTTCCCGGTCAGCCGATATCGATGTCCTGACCGGGCACGGGCTCGCTGTCGACGCGCGGGGGGAGACACTGCGCCGGGTCTGGTCCGAACCGTTCTCGCGCCGCAGCAGTGCTTACGGCGCGCATATCCAGATCCAGCCGAGCACGTTCATCCGCGCCGAAAGCTTCCGCAAGTCGGGCGGTTTCGAAGTCGCCGACCGCGCCAATTGGGACGGTGGCCTCGTCGCGAGCCTGTTCCTCAGCGGTGCGCGGATCGCGGTAATCGACGCGTTTCTAAGCGCCTACCGGCTCCACGAAACCTCGATCACCCAGACCGGCAAGCTCGCCGACGCGCATTCCCGCAGTGCGCATGCTCGCGCAGTCCGCCTCCTTGGGCGCGAGCCCACCGCTGCTGATCGCGCGATCGCGGGCGGCTACCGCATCCTCAAGCATCTGCGCTGGCCCGGGCGCACGCTCGAGCGACTGCGCAAGGGTCCGCTGTTCGGCCGCCAAGAATAGCCGCAGCGCCGCTCCCTGCGACGCCGCAGAATTCAGCCCTCGTAATCGCCGCCGATCGAGGTGTTGCGCACGGGTGCCGCGGCAGTGATCCGCAGCGCCTCGGCCGACTGGCTGAGCGAGCCGATCGCGTCGACTTCGTCGTCGTCTTCGGGCTGGACGCGCTGGAGCGAGGACACCAGGCTTTCCTGCAAGTGCTTGGGGCGAACCGTCGTCTCGGCGATCTCGCGCAGCGCGACCACCGGGTTCTTGTCGCGATCGCGCTCGATTGTCAGGTCGGCGCCGCCCGAAATCTCGCGCGCCCGCTGCGCGGCAAGCAGGACGAGGTCGAAGCGGTTGGGGATCTTGTCGACGCAATCTTCGACGGTAACGCGTGCCATAAGGCGTCCAATACAAAAATGGGAGCCAGTCCAGGACCGGAGAACCTCGGCGCTAGGGGAGCGCGGCGCAGACAGTCAATAAAATAATAGCTAAGTGATTGATTCGGAACGATTATTTACGCAGCCCAGTTAGTCGTAACTGTGGTTGCCGAGCGAATCCTCGGCCAGGTCCGAAAATCGCGTGATCCGCGGCTCGAACCGAAGGCGGACCTTGCCCGTCGCGCCGTGGCGCTGTTTGGCGACGATCAGCTCGGCGATGCCGTAGACCCGTTCCATCTCGGCGGCCCAGGTGGCGTGCATTTCGTGGGTCTTGGCATCGTCGCTTTCGGTCGGGCGCTTGGGCTCTTTGGAGGCGACGTAATAATCCTCGCGGTAGATGAACAGGACGATGTCGGCATCCTGCTCGATCGACCCGGATTCGCGCAGATCCGAGAGCTGCGGGCGCTTATCCTCGCGTTGCTCGACCGCGCGGCTGAGCTGCGACAGCGCGATCACCGGCACGCTGAGTTCCTTGGCCAGCGTCTTTAGCCCGCGGCTGATTTCGGAAATCTCGTTGACCCGGTTGTCGCTGGCGCGGCCCGAGCCCTGGAGCAGCTGGAGGTAATCGACGATGATCAATCCGATGTTGAAGCGCCGCTTGAGCCGGCGCGCGCGTGTGCGCAGCGCCGAGATCGACAGCGCCGGGGTATCATCGATGTACAGCGGCAGCTCGGCGAGGCGCTGGCTCGCGAACGAGAGCTGCTGGAAATCGTCGCGGCTGATCTTGCCCATCCTGAGCGCTTCGGAACTGATCCCCGATTGCTCGGCCAAGATGCGCGTGGCGAGCTGGTCGGCGCTCATTTCCAGGCTGAACAGCGCAGTCGCCGCGCCGACCGACTTGTCGTCGGCGATCCCGTCGGCGCGGTCGCGGCGCAGGCGGTCGGCGGCATTGAACGCCATGTTGGTGGCGAGCGCGCTTTTGCCCATCCCCGGGCGCCCGGCCATGATGATCAGGTCCGAATCGTGCAGGCCGCCGATCTTTTCGTTGACCGAGGTCAGCCCGGTGGTGATCCCCGAAACGTGCCCGCCCGAGAGCAGCGCTTGCTCGATCATGCCGAGCGCAGTGCGGGTCGAGGCGGCGAAGCTCTGCGCCTCGCTTCCCGTCGCGGCGCCCTCGGCCACCGCATAAAGCGCAGCCTCGGCCTGCTCGATCTGGGCCAGCGGTTCGACGCTCTCGCTGGTGTCGAGCGCGTTGGTGACCAGTTCGCGGCCAACCGCGACGAGTTCGCGCAGCAGCGCCAGGTCGTAAATCTGCTCGGCCAGTTCGCGCGGCGCGAGGAGACCCTGGCCATCGGCGGTGAGCCGGGCGAGATAGGTCGTCCCACCAAGGTCCTTGAGCCCCTCGTCAGCCTCGAAATAGGGCTTGAGCGTAACCGGGGTTACCACTGCCTTGCGGTCGAGCAGCGCGAGCACACGTTCGTAAATCCGGGCGTGGACGGGTTCGAAGAAGTGACCGGGACGCAGCGGTGTCGTCAATTCCTCGATTACCCGGTTGTCGATCAGGGCGGCGCCGAGAAACGCGGCCTCCGCCTCGAGATTAGCGGGCAGGGCGCGGCCCGCAGGCTCGACGACGGGAGCGTCGGGGGTGAGGACGGAGAGGTTGGCCATGGTCGTCCTTAGCGCATCGCGTGCGGCGCTTGGCAAGTGATCGCGGTGCGGCTTGACCTGTGAATAACGGGGACGAATCGGACCGGGCCAGCGTGCTCGGATCAGCTTTCTGCGGGCAAACCCGTCGGCCCCAATTGACTTGCCGGGCAATGTTGCATCTGCGAGACAGCCGACCAATGTCCGACGCCCGCATCTCGCACATATCGCTCGACGAAGCGACGATCCTGTGGCGCAACGCCGACATCGAACAGGAACGGCGGATCGCGATCTTCGACCTGATCGAGGAGAACACGTTTCGTCCGGTGCGTTCGGCAGAAGCGGGACACGGCGGACCTTACCGCCTGAGCCTGGCAGTGCACGATGGGCGCCTGGCGATGACGATCGCCGCAGACGACGGGGCCGAACTGGAGACGCTGATCCTTGGCCTGGGGCGCTTCCGCCGCCCGATCCGCGATTATTTCGCGATCTGCGACAGCTATTATCAAGCCATCCGCAAGGCCACCGCGGCCGAGATCGAAACCATCGACATGGCGCGCCGCGGCATCCACAACGAGGCGGCGGAACTGTTGCTCGAACGGCTCGAGGGGAAGGTCGAAACCGATTTCGCGACCGCGCGGCGGCTGTTCACCCTGATCTGCGTGCTGCATATCAGGGGCTGAACGTGCACGGGGCGGGATTTATCTGACATGGCGGTGCGGGGCGCGGCTAAAGGCAAGACGCGGGCGCGGCTGCGCTGGGCGGGCGCGGGGTTGCTGCTCGGCGTCATCGCGCTGGGAGCCGGATGGTGGCACTTGCGCCACTGGACCCCGCCGCGCAGCGTTTTCCCCGTCCAGGGGGTGGAGATTGGCGCGGGCGACGGTGCGGTCGACTGGAAGGCGCTCAAGGCCGTGGGCGCCGATTTCGTCTATCTCGACGCCAGCGCGGGGGCTTTCGCGCGCGATCCGGCGTTCGCCGAAAATCTCGACGCGGCGCGTACGGCCAAGCTTCAGGTCGGCGCGGTCCATCGCTACGACCCGTGCCAGCCGGCCGAACGCCAGGCCGCCAACTTCGTCACCATCGTTCCGCGCGACGCCAAACTGCTGCCCCCGGCAATCGCACTCGACGATCTGGCGGACACCTGCCCGGTGCGCATGGGCGAAGCCGCGGTCGAAAGCGAGCTGACCACCTTCCTCAACGAGATCGAGACGCACACTGGCAAGGCCGCGCTGCTCAAGCTGTCGCCCGCGTTCGAGGCGCGCTATCACATCGCCGCGCGGCTCGATCGCAACCTGTGGTTGATGCGGACGCGGTTCCAGCCCAATTACGCCGGGCGCCCGTGGTCGCTGTGGACCGCCAACCCGGCGCTTCACACCGCGGCTGGTGAAGGAGCGGTGAAATGGATCGTAGTCCAGCCATGAACCACGACCGCGATACCCTGATTGCCGCCGCCCGCGCCGCAGCGAGCAAGGCCTACGCGCCGTATTCCAACTTCCATGTCGGCGCTGCGCTGGGGTTTGCCGATGGCTCGGTTGTGACCGGCGCCAATGTCGAGAACGCCAGCTACGGCCTCGCGCTCTGCGCCGAGACGGTCGCGGCGGGCAAGGCATTGTCGGAGGACTGGTGCGGCGTGCTCGAGGCCGTGGCGGTAATCGGCGGCCAGGCCGGCGCGGTCGGCCTCGGCGATCCGGTGACCCCGTGCGGGCGCTGCCGCCAGGTCCTCAACGAGATCGCGGCACTAGGCGGCAGCGATCCCGTGGTATGGTGCGCGGGCGGGGACACCGTACTGGAAATGCGCTTGTCCGAACTGCTTCCCCATGCCTTCGGGCCGCAGAGCCTGGCCTAGCTCGCCCGCTGCTCGAGCCATTCCGCCAGCGCGCACAGGCAATCGCGCGCCAGCAGCTTGGAACGTTCCGGGCTCCACCCCTGGACCGGGTCGGGCAGATCGTCGTTGTCCTTGAACGGCATCTCGAGCGTCATCGCCACGCAGCCGTGGCTCGGGCCGAAGCGTTCGGCGAGCTGGTTGGTCGACATCGTCAGGTTGGCCTTGCCCTTGGGCGCGACCGGATAGCCGAGGCGGGTCTGGAAATCGGGGGTGCGCCGCTCGAGGATCGCAGCATAGCGTGAATAGCCTGCGCCTTGCGCCTCGGTCCACGAGGGGATGCCGTTGAACCCCGCCAGGAACACCGCGGGGATCGCCTCGTCGCCGTGGACGTCCATCGCGAAGTGGACCCCGCTGGCATCCATCGCATTGCGGATGCCGAGCACTTCGGGCGAGCGCTCGGGCGTCGGCTGCGCCCATTCGCGGTTGAGGTTGACCCCCGCGGCGTTGGTCCGCAGGTGCCCGCGGCGCGATCCGTCGGGGTTGGCGTTGGGGACGATGTGGAACCGGCACCGCTCACGCAGCATCCGCGCCTGGGGCTCGGCAGGATCGGTCAGGAATTCGATCGCGCCTTCCATCCACCATTCGGCCATCGTTTCGCCCGGATGCTGGCGGGCATAAAGCCATACCTGGGTTTCGCCTGCACCCAGTTCGAGGCAATCGACCGCCTGACCGTCGAGGCTGTGCGCCAGCACACGATGCGCGACCCCGTCGCTCGCCGCCGCCTCGGCGATCATGTCGTGGTGCCGCTCCATTGAATAAGGTGCGAAGTAGGCAAACCAGGCGAGGTCGCCCGCGGGCCGGGCGCGGATCGTCAGCGTTCCGCCGTCCGCGTCGCGGTCCCATGCGGTTTCGGCGCGGGTCCACAGCGCGCGGTCTTCGCTCGTTACCGCGCGGTAGTGGGTCCACCCGTCCGGGTAGGCCGAACTGGCGAGTCCGGTCAGTTTGAGTTCGATTCCTCGCCCACCGATGCCGGCAACACGGAAATAGAACCATTGATAGAAATCGGACTGATGGTCCTTGCGGATCGCCAGCGTGGCGCTCGTCTCGCCGCAATCGAGGACTTCGATATTACCGCCGTCGAAAGCGGCGTCGATGGTCAGCGTGTTCATCGCACCTCGATAGTCTCTCCCGAGCGTCCGGGGAAGTTCTTGAACAGCGCTTCGGCCAGCCGTGCCGCGCCGAGCTGGGTATCGGCAAGCGGCGAGCTGGCGCGGACCGCGAAGTTGGCGCGGCCTTCCCACAAGGCAGTCCCGTTCGCGCGATCGCGGATCGAGACGGTCAGCTCGGTCTGGATTTGCTCGGGCGGCTTGCCGGAAAGGTCGATGCCGACGCCGAGGCCCACGCCGCTGCCATACGATCCGGTCGACCCGCCGATGCCGACGCTGACCGGGCCGCGCGCACGCTGGGGCTGGACGACACGGCGATCGAGATGAACGGTCGCCAGGGTTTGCGCGGTGGCTGCGGGTGCCTCGGTATAGCCCAGCACGGTCAACTGGCGCGCCACCGCCGCTTCGTAGCTGCGGATTTCCAGCGAGTTTTCGTCCGACCCCGGCGCGGCGACGATCGCGATGGTTCCGTGGCCCAGTGCTGCAATATCGGGCGCGTGAAAGCGCGTCACCTCGATCGGGCCCACCGGCGCGACGCACCCGGCCAGGGCGGCGGTGAGGGCCGCTGCCGCGACGATCGAGGCGATCCTCGCCCGGTGCGTCTTCGAACTGGTTCGGGTCATGCGACTGCTCCGTTTCCCGCTGCGGCCAACCTGGCGAATCTGGGCCTTGCCGCGCGTCTATGCAAGCCGCGTGCGCTCGTTTACCGCGCCGCCAGTGCAGTCGATGTAAGCAGGCCCGATGAACCAGACCAGACCACCCGTACTCGTCACCGGCGGCGCCGGGTATATCGGCAGCCACGCGGTGCTGGCGCTGCGCGATGCGGGCTGGGCGGTGGCGGTGATCGACAACCTCACCACCGGGTTTCGCTGGGCCGTGCCCCAGGGCGTTGCGTTTTACGAGGGCGACATCGCGGACGGCGAACTGCTCGCGCGCATATTTGCCGAGCAGAACATCGGCGCGGTGATGCACTTCGCCGGATCGATCGTCGTCCCCGAATCGGTCGCCGATCCGCTCAAGTACTATGACAACAACACCGCGCGCAGCCGGGCGCTGATCGGCGCGGCGGTGGCGGCGGGCATCCCGCACTTCATCTTCAGCTCGACCGCGGCGACGTATGGCATTCCCGAGGTTTCCCCGGTGGGCGAAGACTGCCCGCAAGTGCCGATCAATCCCTACGGCATGTCCAAGCTGATGACCGAGCGGATGCTGCGCGATGTCGCCGCGGCGCACGCAATCAACTTCTGTGCGCTGCGCTATTTCAATGTTGCAGGCGCCGATCCGCAGGCGCGCACCGGGCAATCGGCGGTCGGCGCGACGCACCTGATCAAGGTCGCGGTCGAGGCCGCGCTGGGGATGCGCGAGGGTGTCGACGTGTTCGGTAGCGACTTCGCAACGCCCGACGGGACCGGGGTGCGCGATTATATCCATGTTTCCGATCTGGCCGCGGCGCATGTCCTCGCGCTCGAGGCGCTGATCGCCGATCCGGCGCGCAGCCTGACGATGAACTGCGGCTACGGACGCGGGTTCTCGGTGCTCGAAGTGCTCGACGCGGTCGACCGGGTGACCAACCTGGCGATCGAGCGGCGGATGGGTCCGCGCCGCGCGGGCGATCCCGATGCGCTGATTTCGGACAACCGCCTGATCCGCGCGACCCTGGCATGGGAGCCGCGGTTTGCGGATCTCGACACGATCGTGCGCCACGCGCTGGCGTGGGAGCGGCGGCTTGGCGAAATCCGCAGCGAAAGCGCTGGCGCGGGCCCCGCGCCGGGTTGACTTTGAGGGGCCTGCCGCTTAACGGCCCGGCTTCGTTTTTAGGCGGCAACGCCCCGCATGACCCGAGAAGCTCCATGAAAATCCGCAACAGCCTGAAGTCGCTCAAGGGCCGCCACCGCGACAACCGCGTGATTCGCCGTCGCGGGCGCACGTATGTGATCAACAAGACCAACCGCCGCTTCAAGGCGCGCCAGGGCTGATCGCCGCTGCCCGCCGGCCGGGCCGCAATTCACATGACTGAGCCCGTGACCACCGTCGTGTTCGACGTCGGCCGGGTGCTGTTCCAGTGGGATTTGCGCTTTCTGTTCGGCAAATTGATTGCCGATCCGGGCAAGCTCGAAGCGTTCGTCACCACCGTCGTCACCCCCGATTGGCACTATCAGGTCGATGCTGGACGCGATCTTGCCGAGCTCGTGGCCGAGCGTATCGCCGAATTTCCCGAGCACGAAGACCTGATTCGCGCGTACGCCGCGCGGTTTCTCGAAACGATTCCCGGACCGGTTCCGGGCAGCATCGAACTGGTCGAGGCGCTGCATGCGCGCGGCGTGCCGCTGTTTGCGATCACCAACTTCGGCGCGGAGTTCTGGGCACGGTTCCGCCCGCTTCATCCGGTGTTCGATCGGTTCGGCAATATCGTCGTCTCGGGTGACGAGAAACGCGCCAAGCCGGGCGCAGAGATTTACGCGCTGGCCGAGCGGCGCTTCGCGACCGCACCGGGGGCGATGCTGTTCGTCGACGATACGCTTGCCAATGTCGAGGCGGCCCGTGCGCGCGGCTGGCACGGCCACCACTTCACCGATGCCGCGGGGCTCGAACGCGACCTGCGCGGGCGAGGGCTGCTCGGCTGAATAAAAAGGGCCCCCGCCAGCGGCGAGGGCCCAGGATGAGAGCCTGGTAGGAGGCTCTTTTCGTAATCAGTGCGCGTTGCAGCGCGTCAGGTCTTCGGCCGACAAATCGCCGTCGGGGGTGCGGAAGCTGGCCACGGGGCCGATCTTCTTGACCAGGCGCGAGCAGACGAACACCGGGCGGCTGACGTCGCGCGAAGCGGTGCAGGCATCGCCCGCGCATTTCCACATGATCCCGCGGATGATCTCGCTGCGCGGACCGGCAATAGGGGTCTGGAGCGCAACGCTGTAATACGTCCGCTGCGATTGGGCGTGCGCCGGTGTCGTGGTGGCGGCGAAGCTGGCGAAGGTGCCGGCGAGGGCCAGGCCTAACGCCAGAAGCGTGCGCGACAGCGGCTGGATCGAGCTCGTATTCATGATGGTTCCCCTTGATCGGTAAGTAGATCGTTGCTGGAACGCGGATCGAACAGGCGGTGGAGAGGATGCCTCGATTTGCGTTGCGAATCACTACCTATCTAGATAGATTGCAAGTTGCAACTAAAAACTTAAATTTCTTTCGGTGCAGCCCGCAATCTGCGATAGGCTGAACCCATCCCGGGAAGGATGACGATGTACAAACTGCGCGAACCGCTGAACGAAGGACTGTCGTGCGGGCTTCCCGCGGCGCTTGAGGTGATGGGAGAACGCTGGTCGTTCATGATCCTGCGCGCCGCGTTCAACGGCGTGCATCACTTCGAGGAATTTCTCGCCGAACTCGGGATCGCCCGCAACATCCTGTCGAACCGGCTGGCGCGCCTGGTCGAACACAAGATCATGAAGCGCGAACCGTTGCCCGACGATCGCCGCAAGATCGAATACCGGTTGACCGCCAAGGGCTTCGATCTGCTGCCCGCGATGATCGCGCTGCGCCAGTGGGGCGAGAAATATGGCATGGGCGTGCCGTCCAACCCCGTGCTGGTCGACGAGCGCGACATGCTGCCGATCGCCCCGATCGCGATTGCGGCGCACGATGGCCGGACGCTGACCCCGCAGGAACTGCTGTGGGCCGATCGCGCCGATGTTGCCGAGCCGGCGCCGGCACGTTCCCCGGCACTCAGCGCGGTGCGCCCCGCCTAACGTCCCGCCGGACACCCGCCCGGCGCGGTTATCCCCGCGCA
>JANXSP010000158.1 GCA_025356575.1 Novosphingobium sp. | reverse complement strand
AATTGCCCAGCCGGGGCGAGCGACCACTGTTCCTCGCTGGATTGTTCATGACTGCCGATCCGGGTGACGACGCGGCGGGAAATATGCCTGGGCAGAGCCCCATCCACCGGTTCGCGAACATCGACGATCACCGTTACCGAGCCTGCCTGACCGGTCCCGGCAGCGATATCGCGGCAGTCTTCGCGGTGGCGGCTGCCCGAGAGGAACAAGTCTCTCGGCCACGTAAACGCGCCTTGCTGCGCCGCAGCTGCCAGCGCGCCCAGAACGTCGTGTGCCTGGCCCCGATCGCTGGGAGCGAGTGCCGAACCCGCAATCGACTGTGCCGCCGCGCCGCGGGCCGCCGCCACCGACGCGGCGGTGTCGGGTGTGGTCGCCGCCGCGATCAGGCCCGCACTGTCGAGGGTCAGGGGGAACAATCCGCCGTCGGGGCGCTCACGTTCGATCCGCGCGAGCGCCGCGAGCTGGGGCGGAGCATCGACCTGGCTGTCGACAAGCACGCCGTCGACGACATAGCCCGTCGCGGTCTGCCGGAATGCCAGTTGCCAGGTGCGCCGGGTAACGATGCGGCGACCGTCGGCCAGCGCGCGCACCAGCGTGCGGGTCAGCACCATGGGCCGCGCCGGGGCAACGAAGCGGGCCGATACCGCGGGCGCCGCCGCCAGGACCCGGGTCCCGGGCAAGGCCAGCGCCGTCCCGCCGAGCAGCGCGAACCACGCCGCGCGCTTCATGGCGCGGCAATTCCGGCCCGTATGCCGGCAATGGGCGCGCCGGCAATGCGTGTGCCGGCAATGGGCGCGCCGAAGATGTGCGCACCCCATACCGCCGCGATCACCAGCAACGCGCCGACCAGCTGGTGCAGCGCGGCGAGCGGCAAGGCGACTCCGCTCATCACCGTGGCGATCCCGAGCAGGATCTGCGCCCCGATCGCGGCGTGGATGGCGCGGCTGGCCCCGGCGCCGCCCTGGCGCTTGGCCTGGCGCGCAAGAACGAAAAGCACCGCGACCACGACCCACGCCCACCAGCGGTGGATGAAGTGAACCAGGTACGGGTCATGGCCGATGGCGAACCCCGCGCCCCGCGACCAGTCGATCCCGGCCGGGATCAAGCTGCCCTGCATCGCCGGCCAGTCGCTTGCGACATGGCCCGCGCGCAGCCCCGCCATCAGCGCCCCGAACAGCAGTTGTACGCCGAGTGCGGCGAGCGCGGCGGCGCCAAGCCCGGTCATCCGCGCCGCGCCCCGGTGATCCGCCAGCGCGGAAAGATCGCGCGCGGTCCACACCAGTCCGCCAAGCGTGAACAAGGCAGTCAGCAGATGGACCGCAAGCCACTGCGGCGCCACGCTCGTCCGCGCCGACAATCCCGATCGCACCATCAGCCAGCCGAACGTCCCCTGCAGCGCGATCAACGCCAGCAGCGCGAACAGCCGCGGCAGGTAACCCGCGGGGATCCGCTTGCGCGCCCAGAACCATGCCAGCGGCAACGCCATCGCCAGGCCGATCACCCGGCCGAGCAGGCGGTGGACCCATTCCCAGTAGAAAATCGTCTTGAACTGGGCGATCGTCATCCCTGCGGGACCGTTGACCTGGGTATATTGCGGCGTCCGCTGATACGCGGCGAAGGCATCGGCCCACTGCGCCGAACCGAGCGGGGGAAGCGTCCCCGATACCGGCTTCCATTCGGTGATCGAAAGTCCCGATTCTGTCAGCCGGGTGATCCCGCCGACAACGAGGATCGCCACCACAAGCGCCGCGACCCACCCTAGCCACCGGGCGATCGTGAGCGGGTTCGCCTCCCGAATCGCCGGGGGCGCGGGCGCGGCGATCGGCGCGAGGTCTTGCGTGGTGGCTGACAGTTGGGCCATGTCGCGCGCTGTTTGCTGCGCCGCGCGGCAAAGCGCAAGTCTCGTCGCGCGCGGATCGCGTGGCTCTTGCGCTATGATACAACATAACATATCTCTGCGCGACGATGCCATCGGCCTTCATTTCGATTCGCAGCCGGCTAGACCGGGTCGGCGTGCTCCTCTCGGGGCTGTGTGCGCTGCATTGCGTCGCCGGGCTGGTGCTGGTTTCGGTGCTCGGGCTCGGCGGCGGAGTGTTGCTCTCGCCATCGATCCACCGCGTCGGGCTGGCGCTGGCGATCGGCGTCGGCGCGCTCACGATCGGGCTCGGCGTGCGCCGTCATGGGCGCATGGCGCCGCTGCTGCTGGGTGCGGCGGGGCTCACGCTGATGGGCGCGGGATTATTCGCTCCGCACGGCGCGATCGAGGCCGCACTAACGATCGCCGGCGTCGCGCTGGTTGCCGGCGCTCATGTCCTGAACTTGCGCAGCCTGCACTGAACGCTATTTGCTGCGGGCTATGACAGCTCCGCTCCACCTTACCGTCAACGGGCAGCCGCGCTGCGCCGCACCTGGCTCCACGATCGCCGCGCTCGTGGGCGAGCTTGGGCTCGACCCCGCGAAAGTCGCGGTCGAACGTAACGGCGTCATCGCCCCGCGCTCGGCGCTCGCCATGACGGCATTGGAAGACGGCGACGTGCTCGAGATCGTCCACTTCGTCGGCGGCGGCGACTCGGCCGCGGCGGACACGTGGACCGTCGCCGGGCGCACGTTCACCTCGCGACTGATCGTCGGCACGGGCAAGTACAAGGACTTTGCCGAAAACGCCGCGGCGCTGGCCGCCTCGGGCGCCGAAATCGTCACCGTGGCGGTACGCCGGGTCAACGTCTCGGACCCCGCGGCGCCGATGCTCACCGATTTCATCGACCCGAAGAAAGTCACCTACCTGCCCAACACCGCTGGCTGCTTCGACGCCGACAGCGCGGTGCGCACCTTGCGCCTGGCGCGTGAGGCGGGCGGCTGGGACCTGGTCAAGCTCGAGGTTCTGGGCGAAGCGCGCACGCTTTACCCCGACATGCGCGAGACGCTGAAGGCCTGCGAAGTGCTCGCCCATGAGGGTTTCCTGCCGATGGTCTATTGCACCGACGATCCGATCGCGGCCAAGCAGCTCGAAAGCGCGGGCGCGGTCGCGGTGATGCCGCTGGGCGCGCCGATCGGCTCGGGCCTCGGCATCCAGAACCGCGTGACCATCCGGCTCATAGTGGAGGGCGCTTCGGTCCCCGTGCTGGTCGACGCCGGGGTCGGCACCGCCAGCGACGCCGCGGTGGCGATGGAGCTGGGCTGCGACGGGGTCCTGATGAACACCGCGATCGCAGAGGCCAAGGACCCCGTCCGCATGGCCCGCGCGATGAAGCTGGCGGTCGAGGCCGGGCGCCATGCCTATCTCTCGGGGCGGATGGCGACGCGCAAATATGCCGATCCCAGCAGCCCGCTGGCGGGATTGATCTAGGCGCGCTTACCCGACGTTAACCATATTGCGCGACAATCCCCTTGTCTCAGGGGAACCATCATGGCGCAAACCGGCACTGCATCGCTGACCATCGCCGAGCTGCGCGAATTCGCCAGCTTCGGCGCTGCCGAGCAGCGTTACATCAAGCGCAGCCTCGACATCGGGCTCGGCCGCCAGGACGCGTTCAAGCTGTGGGCGCGCGATGCCGGCGAACAGGCCGCGATCCGCAGCCAGTATGTCGTCTATCAGGACCTCAAGGGCCTGCGCGGGAAGCTGCCGAGCGACACCGGGTTCGACGGGCTCGACGCGTTCATGGGTCCGCTGCTGCGCGTGACCGCGTTCGATCTGGCACAGGAGCGTCTTGGCGGGTTCGGCGCTTACCGGTTCCTGTACGAGCGCCTGCTCGGCGCCGGGTTCCGCCCGTGGCTGCCATCCGCGTTCTGCGCCGTCGCCGCGCTTCCCCAGATCCGCCCCGAACGGCGCCGCGTGCTGCTCCAGTCGCTGAGCGAAGCCGCCGCCACCGCCCCCGGCTGGTCCAACCGCGCGCCGAGTTTCTATCCCGAGTGGGTGGAAAAGGAAGCGGCTTGAGCCGATGGGGGCCGAACTACCAATCGTCGCGGCATCGCGTGTTGTAAAGCCGCGCGCCGCGGACGAGCCGCTGCTGTGGCTGGCAAATGTGCTGATCCGATACGCCTCAGCCGAGCAGGCCTTGGGCACGTTTTGCCGGACTCTCGATCTTCCGAGCAAATCTGGCGGATTGGACCGGTTGGCCGAACTTCTGGTGCTTCTGGCCGGACAGACCGACCGCGAGTGCAAGATGCTGGGCCAGCGCATCGAACGTTGGCGAGCCAACCGGCCATATCGTCACCTTCTGGCGCATTCTACCCTACGCATCTTGAAAGACGAAAACGGACAGCGCCTGGTCGCGACCAGGCATCTCCCACGCGATGTCAACGATGTGACCCACGACCGCTTGTGGACCGACGAGGAACGCGACGCGCTGCTTGCC
Organism: Novosphingobium sp.; assembly: GCA_025356575.1. Lineage (GTDB taxonomy): Bacteria > Pseudomonadota > Alphaproteobacteria > Sphingomonadales > Sphingomonadaceae > Novosphingobium. Next base: position 1,494 of record JANXSP010000158.1, on the reverse strand, counting down.
GAAGTTAGCAAGGACAGTCGATCGATTTGCGACCTGACGCGAAATCTGCGCAGCGACCCCGCGCTTATCGCGCGGCTAAAGGTTTAGCGCCGCAACAAGTTACCATCGGTTCACCCGCCCTGCCGCGCGCTTCGCCAGATCGCTGCCCACGCAAATCTCGAGCAGCGCCAGACCATCGATCACCGCCAGAATCGCTGCCGCGGTCGCGCGGGAGTCGTCGTCGCCGGCGGGGTCGAGACGCGCTTCGATCCAGTCGAGGAACCCGTCCGAAATCGGCTTGGCGATGGCGGCGAACGGGACTTCGCCGCGCGCGGCGGCGGCGACGATCTCGATCCACAGCCGCATGTACGGGGCAACTGCGCCGTCCGTCGTCACCGCAACTGCCGCGACGATCAAGGGCGCCGGGTGCAGTCGCGGCTGCGCGGGGATCGCCGCGTCGAGCATTGCGGTGAGCGTCGCCGCGATCCGACCCAGCCCGGCGCCCAGCGCATCGGCCTTGTCGGCGAAGTAATACAGCAACATCCGGTCGCTGACTCCTGCCGCTGCGGCCAGTTCGCGCAGGCTGGTGCGGGCAAGTCCGGTCGTAACCAGGTGTGCTGCGATCAGGTCTGCCACATGGTCGCGGCTCGCGTCGCGCGAAAGTTGGCGAGGCATGATAATTCTCCTTGTAGCGTCTGCTACAACGATCTATCGATGTAGCAACTGCTACAGGAGATTCGGATGAACCTTGATTTTCAGGTGACCGCCGCGATTGCCGCAATTTGCGTGATCGGCTGGGGAGTTATGTATGCCGTGCGCGGCACCGGCACCGGCACCAGCACCATCCGGTGGGTTTTCCCCGCGGCACTTTCGCTCGGATTTGCCGTGTATTCCTTGTTCGCGATGCGCAGCGACGGCGTGCTGGGTTTCTGGCCCGAACATATCGACGGGGTCTGGGGCAACCAGATATGGTTCGACCTGCTGTTCTGCGCCGGATCGGCGTTTTTCCTCGCCGTTCCGCGCCTGCGCGCCGCGGGAATGCGCCCGCTGTTGTGGTTCGTCGCCATCGCCGCAACGGGGGGGATCGCCGTGCTCGCAATGATCGCCCGGCTGCTGCTGCTCGAGCGCGGGCGCGCCTGAACTCAGCCTTTGTACAATCCATCCAGCCTTGCGCCGTAACGCTCCTTCAGCTTGTGGCGGCGGATCTTGAGGCTCGGGGTCATTTCCTCGTTGTCGGTCGAGAAGGCTTCGTCGGCAAAGGCGTACTGGCGGACTTTCTCGGTGACCGAGACATCGGCGTTGACGCGGTCGATCGCGGCGCGGACCGCGCTGCGGAACGCAGGGAGACCCTGAAGCGCCAGTAGATCGAACTTTTCGCCCTCGCGCTGCGCCCATTCGAGCGCCCATTCGGCATCGGGCACGATCAGCCCCACCAGGTACGGGCGCTTGTCGCCGATCACCATCGCCTGCGCGATTTCGGGCTGGAGCGTGAGCATTCCCTCGATCCGCTGCGGG
>JANXSP010000006.1 GCA_025356575.1 Novosphingobium sp. | reverse complement strand
CAGCCGGTCGCGCTGGAGCATGCCGAGACCCCGGCGGAAAAGCGCTGGGACAACGAGGGCGGCGCGCTCGAACACGGCAACGCCACGCTGCGCCAGTTGGCGATGTCGGCCATCGCCGAGACGCGCTTCATCCCCGAAAAGGGACGCAACCGCATCGGCAGCATGGTCGAGGGACGGCCCGACTGGGTGCTCAGCCGCCAGCGCGCATGGGGCGTGCCGATCACATTGTTCGTCCACAAGGGCACCAACCGCTACCTCACCGACCCCGCGGTCAACGCGCGGATCGTCGCGGGAGTGGCCGCGGGCGGCGTCGACGCGTGGAACGATGCGCGCGCGCCGGAATACCTCGGCAGCGATTACCGCGCCGAGGATTTCGAGCGCGTCACCGACATCCTCGACGTGTGGTTCGATAGCGGCTGCACCCACGCCTTCGTGCTCGAGAGCGGGCGCTGGCCGGGGATGCGCTGGCCCGCCGACCTCTACCTCGAAGGCAGCGACCAGCACCGCGGGTGGTTCCAGTCGAGCCTGCTCGAAGCCTGCGCCACGCGTGGGCGCGCACCCTATGATGCGATCCTGACCCACGGTTTCACGATGGACGCCAAGGGCCTGAAGATGTCCAAATCGGTCGGCAACACGATCGATCCGCTCAAGATCATGGAGCAGTACGGCGCGGACATCATCCGCCTGTGGGCGCTGTCGGTCGACTTTACCGAAGACCACCGCATCGGCGACGAAATCCTCAAGGGCGTCGCCGACCAGTACCGCAAGCTGCGCAACACCTTCCGCTATCTGCTCGGCGCATTGGACGGGTTCGGCGCGGACGAGGCGCTGCCGGTGGCGGACATGCCCGAGCTGGAACGCTACATGCTCGCGCTGCTGGCGAAGCTCGATGCGACGCTGCGCCAGGCGACCAGCGACTACGATTTCAATACCTACGTCCGCGCGCTGGTCGATTTCTGCAACGAGGACCTGAGTGCGTTCTACTTCGATATCCGCAAGGATTCGCTCTACTGCGACGCGCCCTCCGACCCGCGCCGCCGCGCCTGCCGCACGGTGCTCGACACCTTGTTCCACGCCCTGATCCGCTACGCCGCGCCGGTGCTGGTGTTCACCGCCGAGGAAGTGTGGGGTACGCGCTATCCGGGCGCGGGCAGCGTGCATCTGCTGGAGTGGCCGGTGCTTACGTCCGACGCTCCCGCCGCACCCACCACGCCCCGTCATTCCGGCGAAGGCCGGGATGACGAGTTTATGGAGAAATGGGCGGCGCTTCGCATTCTTCGTACCGAAGTAAGTGAAGCTATCGAACCAGAGCGCCGAGAAAAGCGCATTGGTTCAAGCCTCGAAGCCGAAGTGTGGATCAATCATGTCTATCCCGGGATCGATCTGGCGGAATTATTCATCACCGCGAAAGTCCATCAAGGCGAATGGGAAAAGGTCAACCGCACCGCCCACCACAAATGCGGACGCTGCTGGCGACACCTACCGGAAGTCACGGAAGACGGCGACCTGTGTTCACGTTGCGAACAGGTGGTGAGTGCGATGGACGTGCCGCAATGACGCTCGCCCGCCTCCGTACTATCGGCCTCGCCATCGCGGCGTCAGTGTTCGCGCTCGATCAGGGGATAAAGTTCTGGATCACCAAAGTCGCGCAGCTCCAGTTCAATCCGCCGATCGAGCTCGCGCCGATTTTCCGAATGACCTTCACCGAGAACCACGGCGTCTCGCTCGGCTTCCTGCGCGCCAGTACCGACGAAACCCGGCTCGCGCTGATTGCGCTGACCGCCGCGATCGCGCTGCTCGTGCTCGTCTGGCTGTGGCGCGAGCGCAAGCTGGGCGAGATCGCCGCGCTGGGGCTGGTGCTCGGCGGCGCGCTCGGCAATATCCGCGACCGCGCGATGCTGGGTTATGTGGTCGATTGGGCCGATCTCCATTTCGGCGAATGGCGGCCGTTCCTCATCTTCAACCTCGCCGATGCCGCGATTACCATCGGCGTCCTGATAATCCTTGCCCGCTCGTTGCTCATGCGCGAAAAGCCCGCCCAGCCGAACGATGCGGCCCACGCCGCGACGGAGACCTGATTCATGCGTAAGTCCACATTGCTCATCCTCGCCGGGCTGATCCCCGCGCTCTCCGCGTGCTCGAGCGGCGGATTACTTGGCCGCGGGCGCCCCGACGAGTTCGCGGTCCAGCGTCAGGCACCGCTGGTGGTCCCGCCCGACTTCGCGCTGGTCCCGCCGGCGCCCGGCGCCCCGCGCCCGAGCGACACGACCGCGAGCCAGCAAGCGCTTGACGCGCTGTTCGGCGGTCCTGCGCCGCGCAGTGCGGTCGAAACCAGCACGCTCGGCCGCGCCGGCGCGGCTGCTCCCGGGATCCGCTCGAACGTGGGCGATCCGGCGACCAACACCGTCGCCAAGGGCGCGGTCACCCGCGATATCCTCGCCGCGCCGCAGGGCGACGGGCGCGAGGCCCAGACGGCAACGACGAAGCCCTGAGGCGGGGGGTTGCGCTAGCCGCCTGAGGCTCCCGCCTTCGCGGGGGAGCAAATTTCGAGTGTCTCTGTAATTGTTTACCCGCATCCCCGCGAGGGCGAGGACCTTGGGCGGCGCGCCCTGCGGCGCAAGGTTCAGGCGTCAGCCTGAGCCGATCCCGGCATAGCCGACTCCACCAGCAGCTTGTCGATCTTGCGGCCGTCCATGTCGACGATCTCGAACCGCCAGTTCTGCTCGGTAAACGCTTCGCCTTCGACCGGCAGCTTCTTGATCACCGACAGTACGAACCCCGCAGCGGTGGCGTAGTCGCGGTCGTCGGGAAGTTCCAGACCGAGCCGTTCGGCCAGCGCATCGGCGGGCAGCGCGCCCGCGACCAGCAGCGACCCATTGTCGCGTTCGACGATCATCGGGCCGTCGCCGTCGTCCTGGTGGCTGGCGAAATTGCCGACGATCGCGCTGAGCAGGTCCGCGGGGGTGACCACGCCTTCGAGGTGGCCGTATTCGTCGTGGACCAGCGCCATCGCCACGTCCGACTGCTGGAGGAGCTTGAGCGCGTCCATCGAATCGAGCTGATCGGGAATGACCTCGGCCTTGCGCATCAGCTGCGCCAGGTCGGGCACTTGGCCGGCGACCATCACCGCCAGGACCTCGCGAACGCGGACCACGCCGATGACGTTGTCGGGCGATCCGTCGACCACGGGCAGCAGCGAGTGCGGCGACGCATCGAGCTTGGCATGGATTTCGGCCGCATCCGCCGAGCGATCGATCCAGTCGAGCTCGATCCGCGGGGTCATCAGCTCGCGCACCGGCCGATCGGCGAGGCGCATGATCCCGCTCATGATCGCACGCTCGTCCTCCTCGATCACCCCCGACCGGGTCGCTTCGGCAAAGATCATGTGAAGTTCTTCGGCGGTCACCGCAGCGTCGCCGGCATGGCGCACCCCGGCGAGGCGGAGCATTGCGCTTGACGAGTGATCGAGCAGCCAGACGACGGGCGCGGTGATCTTCGCCATGATTGCCATCGGCCGCGCGGCGACGATCGCGATCGGTTCGCGCACCCGCAGGGCGAGCTGTTTGGGGACGAGCTCGCCGATCACGAGGCTGAAATAGGTCGTGATCGCGATGACCACGATGAACCCCGCTTGCGGCGCGAACCGTGCGGGCACGCCAAGCAGCGCCAGCCGCTCGCCCGTAGGACCGCCCAGGCTCGCACCCGAATAGGCGCCGGCGATGATCCCGATCAGGGTAATCCCGATCTGGACGGTCGAAAGGAATTTGCCGGGATCGGCGGCGAGGCGGATCGCGAGTGCTGCCCCCGCGCTGCCCCGCTCGGCCGCGACGCGCAGCCGCGGCGTACGCGCCGAAACAATCGCCAGCTCGCTCATCGAGAACAGCCCGTTGAGCAGGATCAGGCCGGCAATCACGGCGACGTCGGGCCAGGGAAACGGTGTCACCCGGCGGTCGCTATCAGAAATCGACGCCTAGGCGAAGCGCTGCGCATCGGTGTGCCAGAAACCGAGCGGGTAACCGGTTTGATAACCTGCGGGGAACGGGGCGGCGGGGTGGGCGTTCATCCTGCAGCCAATCTCGATTGCGCACAGAGCCGGTCGGTTCGCGCAATACCCCGAAGAGGAATACGCAATGTTCAAATCACGTCTGCTCATGTCGGCTTCGACCGCGCTCGCGCTGGTCAGCCTTTCTGCCTGCGTCACCGATCCCAACACCGGCAACCGGGTCGCTTCGCGCACGGTGCTTGGCGGGGTTGGCGGGACCGTCCTCGGCGGGCTGCTCGGCGGGGTCATCGGCGGGCGCACCGGGCGGATCATCGGCGCCGGTCTTGGCGGGGTTGCCGGCGGGGTCGTCGGTTACCGGATGGACCAGCAGATCAAGGAACTGAAGGAGCAGACTGCGGGGTCGGGGGTCGATGTGACCACCACCGATGGCGGCCAGGCAATCCTCGTCAACCTGCCCGATGGAGTCACGTTCGGGGTCGATAGCTCGGCGATCACACCGACCTTCCAGGCGACGCTCGACCGGATCGCGGCGAGCATGAACCAGTATCCCAACAGCCTGATCGACGTTTACGGCTACACCGATTCGACCGGTTCGGATGCATACAACATGAGCCTGTCGCAGCGCCGTGCGCAGGCCGTCGCCGATTACCTGTCCAGCCACGGGGTCAGCGCCGCGCGCATCCGTAGCCAGGGCTTCGGCGAGACCCAGCCGATCGCGGACAACAACACTGCCGACGGTCGCTCGCGCAATCGCCGGGTCGAAATCAAGATCGTCCCGGTCACCCAGGCAGACGTCAATGCCGCGCGCAGCGGTAACTGATCCGGCACAAGGTTAGGGTCGCACCTAGACGGAAGGGGTCGGCGGAAACGCCGGCCCCTTTTGTTTTGGGGGCGCCGAACCCTGCCTATTCGCCAGCAATGCTCAGCGCGCGCGCCCGCTCGGCGAGCCGGTTCACCGCGTCGGCGTGGATCCCTGGCGACGTCGCCAGCACCCCGAAGGCGCGCGGATCGCGCTTGTTGTAATTGAGCGCCCCGCCGAACGCATCGGTAACGGTTGCTCCGGCCTCGCGCGCGATCAACGCGGCGGCGCCGATGTCCCATTCCCAGCCCCAGCGCAGCGTCGCCACCAGATCGGCCTCGTCCGCGGCGACCATGGCAATGCGCAGCGCGATCGAATTGGGCTTGTCGACCAGCGTCAGGTCGCTGTCGGGGCGGGGCAGGGCATCGGCGGGAACCCGCGCGCCCGAGAACTGCGCGCGGCTGCTCGCGGCCAGCCTCACGCCATTGCGCCAGGCGCCTTTGCCGGCCTCGGCAAACCACAGTTCGCCGCCTTCTTCCGGGCGGCGGGCCGGGGCACACAACAGGCCAAGGAGCGGGCGTCCTTCGCAGATCAGCGCGACCGAGACCGCCCAGCCCGAACGGCCCTTGATGAAATCCTTGGTCCCGTCGATCGGATCGACCAGCCACAGCAGGCCGCCCTCCAGCCGTCCGGTCGCGTCGTCGGCATCGTCGGCCGTTTCCTCCGACAGCCAGCCCGCCGCGGGGAGCAGGGCGGCTAGTTCGCGCCGCAGGAACGCATCGACCGCCAGATCGGCCGCGGAGACCGGGTTGTCGGGCGATTTATCCCACACTTCGAGCGCGTGGCCATCGCCCGGCCAGCTTGCCATCGCGATCCGCCCGGCTTCGCGGACGATGGCTTCGAGGCGGGGAAGGTCGATCATCGCCCGCCGCCTTGGCCCCGGCGCAGGGCGATGACAAGCCGCCGGCCGCGATCGCCAAGCCGCGCCCCTTTTCAAGCGCCGGACGATATGCTTAGGCATCCCGCATCCCGTCCACCCGGCGACACCAGCGGAAACACCCCTCCCCGATGAACATACACGAATATCAGGCCAAGGAACTGCTGGCGAAATTCGGCGTGCCGGTCCCCGCCGGCTTTGCGGCATTGACCGTCGACGATGCGGTTGCTGCGGCGGCCAAGCTGCCCGGGCCGCTTTATGTGGTGAAGGCGCAGATCCATGCCGGCGGGCGCGGCAAAGGCAAGTTCACCGAGCTCCCGCCCGAAGCCAAGGGCGGCGTCCGCCTGGCCCGCAGCGCCGACGAGGTCCGCGCTGCCGCCACCGATATGCTCGGCAACACGCTGGTCACGATCCAGACCGGAGAGCACGGCAAGCAGGTCAACCGTCTTTACGTGACGGACGGGGTCGATATCGCCAAGGAATTCTACCTCGCGCTGCTGGTCGATCGCGCGACCGGGCGCATCGCGTTCGTGGTTTCGACCGAAGGCGGCATGGATATCGAGGCGGTCGCGCACGATACCCCCGAGAAGATCGAGACCTTCACCGTCGATCCCGCCACCGGGTTCATGCCGCACCACGGCCGCGCGGTCGCCAATACGCTCGGGCTCAGCGGCGATCTCGCCAAGCAGGCCGCCAATGTGGCGAGCAAGCTGTACGACGCGTTCGTCGGCACCGATGCGTCGCAGATCGAAATCAATCCATTGGCGATCACCGAGGACGGGAAGCTTCTGGTCCTCGACGCCAAGGTCGCCTTCGATTCCAACGCGATGTTCCGCCACAAGGACCTGATGGAACTGCGCGACGAGACCGAGGAAGACCCGGCCGAACTCGAAGCGAGCAAATACGACCTCGCCTACATCAAGCTCGACGGCAACATCGGCTGCATGGTCAATGGCGCGGGCCTGGCGATGGCGACGATGGACATCATCAAGCTCAACGGCGCGTTCCCCGCCAACTTCCTCGACGTGGGGGGCGGCGCGACCAAGGAAAAGGTCACCGCCGCGTTCAAGATCATCCTCCAGGACCCCGCGGTTAAGGGCATTCTCGTCAACATCTTCGGCGGGATCATGAAGTGCGACATCATCGCCGACGGGATCGTCGCCGCGGCCAAGGAAGTGAACCTGTCGGTGCCTTTGGTGGTCCGGCTTGAGGGCACCAATGTCAACGAGGGCAAGGCGATCCTCGCCGGTTCGGGGCTGCCAATCGTCAGCGCCGACGACCTGGGCGATGCCGCGCGCAAGATCGTGGCGGAAGTGAAGAAGGCGGCGTGAACGGTTGACGTTTACGTCAAGTGGGTTAATGGCGCGGTTAAAGCGCAATGCGTTACGAAGGAAGCGAGCCGATGAAAGCCCTGATCTGCGTCAAGCGGGTGATCGACTATAACGTGAAACCGCGGGTCAAGGCCGACGGTTCGGGCGTCGATCTCGCCAACGTCAAGATGAGCATGAACCCGTTCGACGAGATCGCGGTGGAAGAAGCGTTGCGGCTTCGCGAAAAAGGCGTGGACAGCGAAGTGATCGCGCTGTCGATCGGCCCGGTCAAGGCGACCGAAACGCTGCGCACCGCGCTGGCGATGGGTGCCGACCGCGCGATCCTGGTCCAGGTCGACGACGGGGTCGAGGTCGAGCCGCTGGCGGTGGCCAAGATCGTCAAGGCCGTGGCCGACGAGGAGGCCCCGGGCCTGATCATCACGGGCAAGCAGGCGATCGACGACGACAGCAACCAGGTCGGCCAGATGGTCGCGGCATTGATGGGGCGGCCGCAGGGGACCTTTGCCAATGCGATCACCGTCGAGGGCGAGCACATCGTGGTGAAACGCGAGATCGACGGCGGGCTCGAGACGGTCAGGCTGGCGATGCCCGCCGTGGTGACCACCGATCTGCGCCTCAACGAGCCGCGCTATGCCTCGCTGCCCAACATCATGAAAGCCAAGTCCAAGCCGCTCGCGCAGAAGACCCCCGCCGATTATGGCGTCGACATCGCGCCCCGGCTCAAGACGATTCGGGTCAGCGAGCCCCCCGTCCGCCAGGCCGGGATCAAGGTCGCCGACGTCGATGCGCTGGTCGCCAAGATGAAGGCGATGGGGATCGCCTGATCCCGCGCCGCCGTGAAATTTTTTCGAGGACTGATGAGATGAAGACGCTGGTTCTGATCGAACACGACAACACCGCGGTCAAGGACGCCACGCTCGCTGTGGTCACCGCCGCCGCCAAGCTTGGCGAAGTGCACCTGCTCGTCGCGGGAATGGGCTGTGCCGGCGTGGCCGATGCCGCCGCCAAGATCGCGGGCGTGGGCAAAGTCCACCTTGCCGATAATGTCGCCTACGAACACCAGCTCGCCGAGAACGTCGCGCCTCTGGTCGCCGACCTCATGGCCAATAGCGATGGGGGCCACGATGCGTTCCTCGCCCCCGCCACGACCACGGGCAAGAACATCGCCCCGCGCGTGGCCGCGCTGCTCGACGTCATGCAAATTTCCGAGATTATCGGCGTCGAGGGTGAGCGCACCTTCACCCGGCCGATCTATGCCGGCAACGCGATCGCCACGGTCGAATCGAGCGACGCCAAGCTGGTCATCACCGTGCGCGGCACCGCATTCGACAAGGCCGAGGCCAGCGGCGGTTCGGGCACGGTCGAGGCCGTCAGCGGCCCTGCCGACGCGGGCACGAGCACGTTCGTTTCGAGCGAGATCGCCAAGAGCGAGCGGCCCGAACTGACCAGCGCAAAGATCATCGTCTCGGGCGGACGCGCGCTCAAGGACGCCGCGACCTTCCAGGAGATCATCATACCTTTGGCGGACAAACTGGGCGCAGGCGTCGGCGCCAGCCGCGCCGCGGTCGATGCGGGTTATGTCCCCAACGATTACCAGGTCGGCCAGACGGGCAAGATCGTCGCCCCCGAAGTCTACATCGCGGTCGGCATATCGGGCGCGATCCAGCACCTTGCGGGGATGAAGGACAGCAAAGTCATCATCGCGATCAACAAGGACGAAGACGCCCCGATCTTCCAGGTCGCCGACATCGGCCTGGTCGGCGACCTGTTCACGCTGGTGCCGGAGCTTACGGGCAAGCTGTGATGCGCGCTCTGCTTGCAATTCTGGCGGCGGCGGCAGCTCCTGCGGCCACAGTGCCAAGCGCCCCACCCGTACAAACGGTCCTGACCCAATCGGGGCCGTGGTTCGTCGATTATGCCGCCACAAGCTGCAAGCTCCGCCGCCCTTTCGGCACGGATCATCAGCGTGTCTGGGTGGAATTCCAGCAGCGAGCGCCCCGCGCCGAATACCACATGATGCTCTATGGACCTGGAATTGGGGCACTCGGTGCGAGCGCCCCACTCGAGTTCCGGCTTGGTGATGGCTACCTCATCAAAGCCAACGGTTGGACCGCCGCCACGACGCTCAACGGCATCAAGCTGATGCGATTTTATTTGGGCGACCCCGAAACGGACGGTCGATCCCGCGCCGCATCCTATCTCGCATACCAGGCTCCGGGAGCGCTTGCGGGCGCGACGTATCTGGAAATCAAGACTTCCAAAGCTGATCTCAAGTTCACCAGCGGGGCGATCCAGGCCGCGATCACCGGGCTTAACGGCTGCGTCGACGATCTGGTCCGCGGCTGGGGTCTCGATCCAGCAGTTCAGCGGACCCTGTCGCGACAACCAATGCCGCTTGGTGAGCCGGGCAAATGGCTGACCTCGAATGACTTTCCTGAACGCGAGCTCGAAGAGGGCCGCGGCGGTATCGTCGAGTTCCGGCTGATCGTTTCAGCCGCTGGCGAACCAACCGGATGCACCGTGCAGTCGGGTTTGGCCTATGCTGGTTTCGATCAGGCGACATGCGGCGCGGTGATGCGCCGTGCTCACTTTTCGCCCGCGCTCGATGCGCAGGGAAAGCCGGTCGCGTCCTACTACAGCAGCGTGGTGTCATTCATCCATGGTGGATCGGTTGCCGAAGCCATGGACGACCCATGGGCCGATCAGCCCAGCATTGTGCAGTGACCGCCTGCCGCATGATGGGTTCAATGCGGTGCGCCATGGCCAACGTGATCCAGCCGATCGTTGATCCGGCCCCGCGCCCGCTCGGCGATCGTGCGTGAGGCGCGGCGCGCGATCTGGCGTTTCTGTTCGCCGCTGAGGCCGCACCCGGCGAGCGCTTGCGCATCTGCGGCCTCGCCGAAAATGTGCTCCGCGACGATCGCGCGCTCGCGCGCCAGGCGGGTTTCGATCCGGATCGCTTCGCGCGGGTCGGCAGCGTCGCTGCGGCGGGCCGAGCGGGCGCGTTGCCGCGCGGCAATGCCGCGCATGTGCGCGACGTAGTCATCGAGCAACTGATCGCAGGTACGCTGGGTGAGGAAGTCGGCGGCGAGCGCCTCGGTCCGCACGAGCGCGTCGCTATCGGCGATCTCCCAGGCCAGCCCGTCGCCATCCTCCCCGCCCGTGCTCAGCGCTTCGAGCGACACCAGCCGCGCCCCGACGCTGCGCGCCGATTCGCGCGCTTCGGTCCGCACGCGGAAGCGCAGGCTCTGCAATTCGCCGCGCAATTGCCAAGTGACGAAGGTGGTGAAGCGCGCCTTGGCCGGATCGTATGCCGCGATCGCGCGGTGGACCCCGATGGCGCAGGCCTGTTCGGCATCCTCGCGCCAGTCGCCAAGGCCGTAGGCGCGGACGAAGTGGCGGATGCGCGGTGCAAGCAGCTTGAGGATGCGCGCGAAGTGAGCGTCGGACCGGGCGCTGACCCGCGCCGATAAGGGCGCATTGTGAAGCACGCGGATCGCAGCGACCTCGGCTTCCAGTGCATCGGTAATCGTCGACATCGTCCCGCTCCCCGGCGGCAGCGGCGGCTCCGTCGGGAGCAGGCTGCGGCACGGATTTCAAGCTAGGGGGCACGGGTAAAACGCGGCGGAACCGCGCTTAGGGATTGCTACCTAGGGAAATTACGGGCGCGGCCCGATCCGTTCGTAGAGCACGAGCGGCGGATCCTCGTCGGTCTCGCGCAGATCGTAGTCGCGAAAGCCGAGCTGGCGGGCGAGCCGGTCCGAAACGTCGTGGTCTTGGTCGATCATGCAGACCAGGCGCCGGCGACCGTGCACTGCATCGAACCACGAAAGGATCGCGCGCATCGCCTCGCCGGCAAGTCCGCGCCCCCAGTGATCCTTGTGAACGATCCAGCCCGCTTCGGGGACATCGTCCATCCCCATCCCGAACCCGCGCCAGCTGTGGAATATGCCGCATCCGCCGATAATCCGCGGCTCGCCCGCCAAACGGACGATGAAGATGCCGTAGCCATAGAGCGTCCAGCTCCCTGCATTGCGCAGCAGCCGTTCGAAGGTGTCGGCGGCGCTTTGCTCGCTTTGTCCCAGATACTTGCGCGTCTCGGCGTCCGCGGTCAGCGCGTTCATCCCGCGCAGATCGTCCGCGACCGGGCGCCACAGCTCGAGCCGTTCGGTGGTCAGAAACGGGCCGGGGTCGAAGCCCCCCGTCATAGCAATCGGTCGATGGTGTGGATGGTCACCCCGACCAGCCCGCCGACCAGCGTGCCGTTGATGCGGATGAACTGCAGGTCGCGCCCGACCGCGCCTTCGATCCGGTCTGTCACCGTGCGCGCATCCCAGCGCCGCACGGTTTCCGAAACCAGGCGGACGATCTGCGCCCCATAACGCGTGACCACCCCCACCAAAGTGCGCCGGGCGAAGCGATTGACCAGATGCTGGAGCCGCGCGTCGCGTTGAAGCGCGAGGCCGAGCTCGGCCAGACTTGCCCCGAGCTGCCCCGAAAGCACGCTGTCGGGGTTGCGGACCACGCGCAGCAGACCAGCGCGAGCGCGTTCCCACAGCCCGTCGAGCCAGCGGCCCATCGCCGGGTTGTTGAGCACTTCGAGCTTCAGGCGGCGGACCCGCTCCTGCATCGCGGGGTCGTGAAGGAGATCGTGGGCGAGCGTCTCGAGCCCTTCCTCCGCCTTGTGCCGCAGCGGGTGATCGGGATCGACGATCGTTTCGGCGAACAGCTTGTACAATCCGTCGAGGATGGCGTTGGCAACGCGCTCGTCGAGCCCGGTCCAGCGCAGGATGCCGTTGGCGCGCTGATGGATGATATCGCGGATCATGTCCTCGTTGGCCTCGAGCGTTAACCCGGCCCAGCGGATGATGCTTTCGAGCAAGGGCAGGTGGCGCTTGTCGGCGATCGCGGCGCTCAGCAGCTGGCCGAGCAGCGGCGCAATCTCGAGCTTTTCGAGCTGGCCGCGCAGGCCCGCCTTGACCATTCCGCCAAGCTGTTCGGGATCGAGCGACTGAAGCACGTCGCCGATCAGGTTGGCGGCGCCCTCGCGCACGCGCGATTCGTCCGAGCGGGTCGGATCGGCGAGGAACTTGCCCGCGGCTTCGGCCACGTTCATGGCGCGCATCCGCCGCGCGACGACTTGCGGGGTAAGGAAATTCTCGCGCAGGAACACCGCCATGGTGTCGGCGATGCGGTCCTTGTTTTCGGGGATGATCGCGGTGTGCGGGATCGGGATACCCAGCGGATGGCGGAACAGCGCGGTCACCGCAAACCAATCCGCCAGCCCGCCGACCATTGCCGCCTCGCTGAACGCCAGCAGATAGCCCCAGGCGATCGGCACGGCTCCGCTGCCCGACGGGTACGACAGCATCGTCCGGGCCAGGGCAAAGAGCAGTGCCATGATCACGAGCAAGCCAGTGGCGAACAGGCGCATCCGCCGCGCGCGATCGGGTGTCAGCGGATCCGCGCGGAACGGCGCCAGGAGCGCGCGCCGTCCGCTCGCTCGGCCGGCTCGGCTAACTCGGCCGGGCTCGCTCACTCAGCCGGGAAGGGGTGCGTGCCCGGCGCTTCCGCGGCGCCTTCGGGGAAATGTGCAGCGGTACGGTCCTGCGGGCGATAAGTCAGGAAGCGGCGGCGCAAGCTGGGTCCGAGTCGCTTTTCGAGCCCATCGGCAAGGCTGAACCCGGCGGGGACGATCAGCAGCGTCAGCAGTGTCGACAGGATCAGTCCGCCGATGACCACGGTGCCCATCGGCGCGCGCCATGCGCCGTCGCCGCCAAGCGACAGCGCGGTCGGTACCATCCCGGCGACCATTGCCACCGTAGTCATGATGATCGGCTGCGCGCGCTTGTGGCCGGCATCGATGATCGCCTCGGTCTTGTCCCGGCCAAGCGCGATTTCCTCGATCGCGAAATCGATGAGCAGGATCGAGTTCTTGGCGACGATCCCGAACAGCATGAGGATCCCGATGAACACGGGCATCGAGATCGGCTGCCCGGCGATGAGCAGCGCGATCAGGCCGCCAAGCGGAGCGAGGAACAGCGATCCCATGTTGACCAGCGGCGATATGAACCGGCGGTAAAGCAGGACCAGCACCGAGAACACCAGCAACACGCCAGCGACCAGCGCGACAAAGAAATTCCCGACCATTTCGTTCTGGATCTTGTCGTTGCCGGCAGGGGTGTTGGAAACGCCGGCGGGTAATTGCTTCATGATCGGAAGCGCGGCGATCTCCTTGTCCGCGGTGCCCTTGACGATACCGGGGGCGAGGTCTGCGCCGATGAAAACGCGGCGGCTCTGGTTGTAACGCTGGATCGAGGTCGGGCCCGAACCGAAGCTGATTTCGGCAACGCGCGACAGCGGTACCGAGCCGCCCCGGGCGGTCGGCACGGGAAGGTCTTCGATTGTCGAAAGGTCGCGCCGCGATGCGACCGGCAGCTTGACCCGGATCGGAACCTGGCGATCCTTGAGCGAGAACTTGGCGCTGTTCTGGTCGATCTCGCCGATCGTGGCGATGCGGATTGCCTGGCTTAGCGCCTGGGTCGACACGCCGAGCGAGGCCGCCAGATCGAGCCGCGGCTTCACGATGATTTCGGGGCGGCGCATGTCGGCCGAAATCCGCGGTGCGATCACGGTCTTGAGCCCGCTCATCTGATCGACAACCGTTTGCGCGGCACGATTGAGGGTATCGGTGTCGCTGCCGGTCAGCATCAGGCTGATCGCGCGCCCGCTACCTTGTCCGGGACCGCGCGAATTGGGATCCTGGAAGCTGACGCGGGCATCGGGAATTTTGGCGAGTATCGGGGCAAGCTCGCGTTCGAACTCGATGCTCGTGCGCGCGCGGTCGGGTTTGTAATTGATGAACAGGTTGGCGGAGCCTTCGCGGACGCGTTCGATCGCGCGGAGGACTTCGGGCTGGCGATTGATGATGGCGGCGACGCTATCGGCAACGACTTCGGTTTGCTGGATGGTGGTACCGGGTACCATCTCGATCGAAAGCCGGCTGAAATCGCCATCGGTCGTCGGGAAGAACTGCTGGGGGATCGTCATGAACAGGACGACGGTGAGCGCGAGCGCCCCCATCCCGACTCCGATCATCCACACCCGGTGATCGCGGAGCCGCGCCGCGAACCGCGCTCCCATCGACCGCCGCCCGCCCGTTACGGGAGCAGCACTGGAGACCAGCGACCACCGCAGGATGCGCATGTAACGATCCATGACCTCGCCCTCGCCGTGGCTGGCGTGCCCCTTGGCCTTGAGAAAATAGGCGGCGATCATCGGGGTGATCATCCGCGCCACCGCGAGGCTCATCAACACAGCCGCGACTACGGTCAGCCCGAAATTCTTGAAAAACTGACCCGAAACGCCGGGCATCAGTCCGACCGGCAGGAATACCGCGACAATCGAAAAAGTCGTTGCCACCACCGCCAGGCCGATCTCGTCGGCCGCGTCGATCGACGCCTGATAGGCGCTTTTGCCCATGCGCATATGGCGTACGATATTCTCGATCTCGACGATCGCGTCATCGACCAGCACCCCCGCGACCAGCCCGAGCGCGAGCAAGGAGAGCTCGTTGAGGGTGAACCCCAGGAGCTTCATCGCCCAGAAGGTGGGGATCGCCGAAAGCGGGATGGCGATTGCCGATACGATCGTCGCGCGCCAATCGCGCAAGAAGAAGAACACGACGATAACCGCCAGGACCGCACCTTCGATCATCGCCGCCATCGACGAATCGTACTGGCCCTTGGTGTAGTCCACCTGCGTGAACAGCCGCGTGAAGTGAACCCGGTTGCCGCGTTCCTTGGCGATCTTGTCGAGCTCGAGCAGCGTCGCGTCGTAGACCGAAACATCCGACTCGCCGCGCGCGCGCGCGATGGAGAAGGTGACCACGGGCTTCCCGCTCACTTTGGCGAACGAGGTGATTTCGCTGAAACCATCGCGAACGTCGGCGACATCGGCGAGCTTGATGGCACGGCCAACGCCCAGCGCGATTTCGGTCTGCGACAGATCGTAGGCCGTCTTGGCCCCGCCGAGCACGCGCACCGACTGGCGCGATCCTGCGACTTCGGCGCGGCCGCCCGCGGCATCGAGGTTGTTCTGGCGCAGCGTCAGGTTGATCTGCCCGGCGGTTATGCCCTGCGCTTGCATCCGCACGGGATCGAGCGTCACGGTGATTTCCCGGTTGACCCCGCCCGAGCGCACGACTTCGGACATGCCGGGAACCGCAAGCAGGCGCTTGGTCACGGTATCGTCGACGAACCATGACAGTTGCTCGAGCGTCATGTCGTCTGCCGCAACCGCGAAATAGGCGATTGCGTCGGACGTGCCCTTGGCCTTGATCACTTGCGGTTCGAGGATGCCATCGGGCAGATCGCCGCGGGCCTGGTCCACCGCATTCTTGACCTCGTTTACCGCCTCGTTGATGTCGACCCCGATCTGGAACATCACGACGGTCTGGCTGTTGCCTTCCGACGCGGTCGAACTCATCGAATCGACACCGTTGATGTTGCGCACCGCGGATTCGATCCGCTGGGTAATCTGGGTCTCGATTTCCTTGGGTGCGGCGCCCGGCTGACTGATCGAGACGATGGCTGCGGGAAATTCGATATCGGGACTGTTCTGGACTTTCATGCCCATGAATGCGGTCAGCCCCGCGAGGAGCAGGCCCATGAACAGGACGATCGGCACCACCGGGTTGCGGATCGACCAGGCCGAGATGTTGCGGAAGTTCATGGCGCTGCGCCTTGCGGCTTAACCGGCCGCGGCGCTGGAGGCGCCGGTCGAAGCGGCGGGTTTCGACAGTACCGGGTTGATCTTGTCGCCCGGGGCCAGGAAGCCGCCGGCGCGCAGCACGACGCGCTCGGTCCCGCTCAGCCCGTCGACGATGGCGATGCCGTTTGCGGTAACCAGCCCGGTCTTGACCGGGCGGCGCGCCACTTTGTTGTCGGGTCCGACAATGAGGACGTACGAGCCCTTGTCGTCCGACAGGATCGCCGATTCGGGAAGCATCGGGGCAACGATCGTCCCGCTCGAAATCGTGGCGCTGGCGAAGCCGCCCGGACGCAGGTCGGCCGAATAGGGGAGCGCGATCCGCGCCGTGCCCTGGCGGCTCAACGTGTCGATCACCGGGGAAAGCTGCCACACCTGGCCGGTGTGTGCGGTTTCCGACCCAACGGGCACGACTTGCGCCGAAACCCCGGGCGCGAGCGCCGCGAGGTCGGTTTCGCCGACCTGGGCTAGCAGCTCCATCTCGCCGCCGCGGGCGATGCGGAACAGCATCCCGCTGCCCGGACTGACAACCTGGCCGGGCTCCACCCGGCGCTCGAGCACCAGCCCCGCCGCGGGAGCGAGGATATCGAGCCGGCGCGAGCGCGCCTGGATTTCGCTGAGCGATGCCGAGGCGACGCGGACCCGCGCATTCGCCGAATCGCGGGTTGCGGTCAGACGATCGATATCGGCCTTGGAAATGAACCCGCGCGCGACGAGTTGCTGGGCACGATCGAGGTTGGCCTGAGCGAGCCGCGAATCGGCCTGGGCGACACCGATCTGTGCCGCTTGCCCCGATTGTTGCTGAACCTGCACCGACCGATCGATCGTGGCGAGAACCTGTCCGGCCCGGACCCACTGCCCGGCCTCGACCAGCACGCGCGCGACCTGGCCGCCTTCGCCCGCGACGCCGACCGGCATGTCGCGCCGCGCTGCCAGGGTCCCGGTGGCGGTGATGGTTCCGGCGATGGTCGCACGGCCGGGCGCGATCACGGTGACTGTCGGCGCCTGCGAGCCCTTTCCGGCAGCAGCGACGGCGGCGGCATCCGCCTTGTCGCCGCGGTGCATGACAAAGAAAAGCGCGATCAACGCGACGAGCGCGATCCCCGCGATGATCCAGACACGGCGACTGCTGCCGACCGCGGCTTCTTCCGCATAGCTATCGTCGGCCAGCACGACCGGCTGATCGCCTTGAGCTGCAGAGATACGCGTATCGTAATTCATTACCGTCACCGCCCTGCGCTTCTTCGCCCGATGCTCGAGAAGCTGTATTAGCCTCCTAAGGCACCCTGGGCAAGCACCTTGGCCTGCCCGCGTTCTGCTGCAGTGCGGCCATAGCGGGGCGCCGGGCGACTAGCAATCGCTCCGGCAACGCCCAGCGCGCCAAAATGCGCAAGGGCCCCGGCGGGCAATCGTTGTGCCCGGCCGGGGTCCCGCGGTTTAGCGGACGCGCCCGCGCTGGACCAGGTTGACGATCGCCAGCAGGACGACGGCGCCCACAAAAGCGATAATCAGCCCGGTCAGCGAAAACGATTGAACCGTCCCGTGGATGCCGAGCAGCGGCCCGGCAAGCAAGTTGCCGATCAGCGAGCCGACGCAGCCGACCACGATGTTCATCACCATCCCCATCGACGAATTGCGGTTCATGACCATGCTGGCGAGCCAGCCGGCGATGCCCCCGACGATCAAAGCGATAATCCAGCCCATATCCATCCTCCTGTTGGTGACGGTCCGCACGGCGCGCGCACGGCAGGCGGCGCCACGATCCGGACCGGGCGCCGCGCTGCCGGATTTTGCCGTGCAGCACCGCGCCGGGAGGAAGGTCTATCGAACGATCGTGCGGCTGTCGCGCGCAATGATCGCGGAGCATACGCGCGGTCTCGCCCCTGGCCGGTGCGCCTGGCCGATCCGCCTGGGCGCAGGATCAATACTTGAGCTGGCGCTCGTACAGATCGCGGTAGTGCTGGATGCGCGTTACCCGCAGTCCCTGCATGCCCGAGCGGTCGACCGCGCGCTGCCACGAGGCGAACTCCTCGAGCGTGAGGTTGTAGCGTTCGCACACTTCGTCGATCGTCAGCAGTCCGCCGTTGACCGCGGCGACGACTTCGGCCTTGCGCCGGACCACCCAGCGGGTCGTCTCGGGCTTGGGCAGCGACTCGATGGTCAGCGGTTCGCCAAGCGGACCGATTACCATTGCCGGACGGATTTTCTGATTTTCGATCATTGCATTCCCCGATCGGCCGACACCAATGTCCGGTCGTCGTTTATATCCATGCGCAGGGCGGCTTTGCGATTGCCTAAATCGTTTGGGTTAACGCCGGGTGAGGGATCGGCGGGGAGCAGCGCGGTGGCCCCCAGCTGGGCCGCGATTTCTGAGGCAAAGCTCCCGCCCTGGGCCGGAAGCTGCGCTGAAACCGGATACGCCAGCCGCCGCAATTCATGTGCGGCCACGAACCGGGCCCGCAGCCCGGCCCAATCGAGCGAGGCCGGCGCGGCGGCGCGAGGCGCGGGGCCCACAGCCAGATGCGTCCACCGCGTTGAAGGAATCTCGAAAGCCATGACCGCTGTCTTAGACGCGGTTTGGTCAAGGGGAGGTAAAGCCGGGGTTTACCTGGCGTTAGCGAAATCGCCCGGCAGCGCCTGCCTTTGCGCCTGCCTTCGCGCCTGCCTTCGCGCCCGTTGCCACGCGGTTTGCTCGCCGCAGCAGCGGCGTGTATGCGCGCCGCTGTCATGAACGCCCCGCTATCTCCTGCGCTGCTCGCGCCGTTCGATGCTGCCCGCGCCGCCGATCTGTTCGCGCTGGGCGGCGATCCGGCGGGAAAGCGGATCGTCGTGGCGATGTCGGGCGGGGTCGATAGCTCGGTCGTCGCGGCGCTTGCCGCGCGCACCGGCGCCGAGGTCATCGGGATTACGCTGCAGCTTTACGACCACGGCGAAGCGACCGGGCGCAAGGGCGCGTGCTGCGCCGGGCAGGATATCCGCGATGCGCGCAGCGTCGCCGACCGGCTCGGGATCGCGCACTATGTGTTCGATCACGCTTCCTCGTTCCGCGCCGAAGTGGTCGAGACCTTCGCCGACGAGTACCTTGCCGGACGCACCCCGGTGCCGTGCATCCGCTGCAACATGGGGCCCAAGTTCACCGACCTGCTGGCGATGGCGCGCGAGCTTGGCGCCGACTGTCTGGCGACCGGGCACTACGTCCGCCGGGTCGTGGCCACCGCCGGACCCGAACTCCACCGCGGCACCGACCCTGCACGCGACCAGAGCTATTTCCTGTTCGCCACGACCGAAGCCCAGCTCGACTATTTGCGCTTCCCCCTGGGCGGGCTGCCCAAGGACGAGGTTCGCCGGATCGCCGCGGCGGCAGGATTGGCGATTGCGGCCAAGCCCGACAGCCAGGACATCTGCTTCGTCCCCGACCGCGACTACGCCAAAGTCGTACGCAGCGTGCGGCCCGAGGGCGGCGAGCCCGGCGCGATCGTCCACGCCCGGACCGGCGCCGAAATCGGGCGCCACAACGGGATCATCCATTTCACCGTCGGCCAGCGACGCGGGCTCGAGATCGGCGGGCAGGCCGAGCCGCTTTATGTGACCGCGATTGATGCCGCGACGCGCCGCGTGCTGGTTGGGCCCAAGGCGCTGCTTGCAGTCAGCGCGGCGCGATTGACCGAAACCAACCGCATCGGCCCAATTCCCGACATGCCGCTGACCGCCAAAGTGCGCAGCCTGGCCAAGCCGGTGCCGGTAACCTTGGCGGGCAGCCTTGGCGAGGGCGACGCGGCGACGATCACGTTCGCCGCGCCCGAATACGGCGTCTCACCCGGTCAGGCTGCGGTGCTTTATGCTGGAGAGCGCGTGATCGGCGGCGGGTGGATCGCTGAGACGATCAGCGCGATCTAGTCTTGGCGCTCTAGTCCTGGCAATCAATCCTTCCACGGTTCCAGCCGGCAGCCCTCGCCCGGCATCAGCCGCGCGGTCTGGCTGGCCAGAAGCGGGAAGCGCGCGGTCACGGTCTTGGCGGCATCGTCGGCGCTCAGCGTGACGAGCTCCATCCCGCTCTCGAAGTCCTTCTTGCAATCGCCGATGCTCCGCCCGCCGACGAAGTGGCACGAACAGGCGACGCGTGCACCGTACGAAGCGCCGGTGATCGCGTAGCCGTTGAGCGGGGTCCAGAACGCGATCAGCGCGGCGATCAACAGCGCGGCGAGCACCAGCGCGATGGCCCGGCCGCGGCGCGGGCGGCGGGCACTGGTGCGGGGCGTCTTGGCTGTTGCCATCGGTGGTTCGCTTGCCCATGAACGCGCAACGATGCGCCGGTCGACCCCCCATATCCTTGCCCTGTCGCTGCTGCCAGCCCTGATCGGTTGTCACGCCGCCGCGCCGGTAGAAGCGCCGCTTACCCCGCGCGCGCTCGCTGCGATCGGCGCGAACCCCGGCGCTCCGCGCGAAGCGCTCGCCCGTCGCGTCGATGCGCTGTTCGGCGCGCCGGCGATGATCGAGACCCGCGCGGTGATCGTTGTGTACGATGGCAGGATCGTCGCCGAACGCTACGGACCCGGTTATCACGAGAACACTCGGTTCATCAGCTGGTCGATGGCCAAGAGCGTCACCGGGGTGCTGATCGGGCTGCTGGTTGCCGATGGGCGCTTGCGACTCGACCAGAGCCCGCCGATCCCGGCGTGGCAGCGCCCCGGCGATCCGCGCGGCGAGATTACCCTGCGCCAGCTGCTCCAGATGCGCTCGGGCCTGCGCCATACCGAGGCGGGCAACCCGATCTACACCTCCGACGAAGTGCGGATGCTGTTCCTCGACGGGCGCGACGACATGGCCGCGTATGCCGAGAGCCAGCCGCTCGAAGCCGAGCCGGGGCGCAAGTGGGAGTACAGCTCGAACACCTCGGTAATCCTCGCCGACATCGCCGCGCGGGTGCTGACCGACAGCACCGATCCGCGTGTGCGCCGACAGGTCGTCAGCGACTATCTCCACACCCGCCTGTTCGATCCGCTGGGGATGAAGTCGGTCGTCCCCGAATACGACGCGCACGGCACGCTGATCGGGGGAAGCCTGATCCACGCCACCGCGCGTGACTGGGCCAGGTTCGGCGAATTCCTGCGCGGCTACGGTGCGGTTCGCGGGGCGCAGATCGTGCCGCGCGGGTGGATCGAGTTCATGACCTCGGCCAATCCGCGCAACCCGGGTTATGGTGCGCAGATCTGGCGCAATGCGGTGCCCGCGGGCGGCGGCAAACCGCAGTATCCCGGCGCGCCAGCATCGGTGTTCTCATGCGACGGGCACCTTGGCCAATACATCGCGGTCTCCCCGAGCCAGCGGCTGACCGTCGTCCGCCTGGGCAAGACCGCCGAAGGCGCGCTCGATCCGGTGCGCCAGGGTATCGCGGATATCATCCGGCTTTATCCGGAACGGTAACTGGCTTCACGGCAGGTGGAACGTCCCTTCGACCACCAGCACGCAGCCGCCGCCGAGCCACACCCGCTCGCCCTCGCGGCGGCAGGCGAAATGCGCGCCGCGGGCCGAGGCCTGGACCGCGCTGAAGCTGTCGCGGCCCAACCGTTCGCACCAGAGCGGGGCAAGAACGGCGTGGGCCGAACCGGTCGCGCTATCCTCGGGCACCCCGCCGCCAGGTACGAATACGCGGCTCACCACATCGCTGGCATCGCCCGGCGCAGTGGCGATGAACTGGTCGTCGCCAAGGTCGGCCAGCGCGGCCATATCGGGCGCCAGCGCGCGAACCTCGGCTTCCGAGCCGTAGACGAACACGCTGTAGCGATCGGGAGAGCGCCAAACCTCGCGCGGGACCGCGCCCAGCCCGGAGACTGCTGCGGGGTATGCGCCCGGCGCAGTCGCGATCAGCGGCAGCGCGACTTCGAAGCCGCCGCCGCTGCGGCGCACTTCGAGCACCCCGGCCTTGCGCGTCGCGAACGTCACCGCGCCGCGCCCCGGCTCGAGCCCGAGCAGCACCGCGCCCGCGGCGAGGGTGGCGTGGCCGCACAGGCGGATTTCCATTTCGGGAGTGAACCAGCGCAGCTCCCAGTCGGCCGCGCCCGAGCTGTCGCGGACGAGGAATGCGGTTTCGGCGAACAGGTTCTCCGCGCCGATCGCAGCCAGCAGGGCATCGCCGGGCCACGCCTCGAGGATCATCACCGCGGCCTGGTTGCCGCCGAACGCGCCATCGGAAAACGCATCGAGATGCCAGTAGGGGACCGCGGTCATCGCGTGGTCCCGGCCGCCGCGGCTGCCTCATCGAGCTTGCCGAATTCATCGGCCTCGACCAGCTCGTTGCCGGGATCGTCGACATGGCCGAGCGGGTCGATATGGATGAGGATCTCGGCGTTGGGGAACGCAGCGCAGAGATCGTGCTCGACCCGGTCGATGATGTCGTGCGATTCGGAAACGGTCATCGTGCCTGGCAAATCGACGTGGAACTGGGCGAAATCGCGGTTGCCGCTGGTCCGCGTGCGCAAGTCGTGCATGTTCTGGAGGCCTTCGTGGCCGCGCGCGATTTCGACGAACCGCGCGCGCTTTTCCTCGGGCCATTCGCGGTCCATCAGGTGGTCGAGCGCCTCCTGCGAGGCGCCCCACGCGCTCCACCCGAGCCACGCTGCGATGCCCAGACCGAACAGCGAATCGGCGCCCCCGAGCCCGGCATACTGGTCGAGCGCGAGCGCCGCGATGACCGCGAGGTTGAGCACGAGGTCGCTTTTGTAATGCAGATGGTCCGTGGCGATCGCGACCGAGCCGGTGCGGCGGATGACGCGGCGCTGCCACCACAGCAGCGCGAATGTCGCCGCGATCGCGATCAGCGACACCGCGATCCCCTGCTCGGCCGCGGCGGTGCGCTGGCCCGAAACCAGTTGGCCCACCGCGCGCACCGCCAGGCTGATCGCCGAGATCGAGATCAGCACGACCTGGAACATCGCGGCCAGCGCCTCGGCCTTGCCATGACCGAAGCGGTGACGCGCGTTAGCCGGGCGCGCAGCGATCCAAACCCCGGCCAGGGTCGCAAGACTGGCGAAGAAATCGAGTACGGTATCGGCCAGGCTGCCGAGCATCGCGGTCGAATCGGTGGCAAGCGCCGACCACAGCTTGAGCCCGATCAGCGCCAGCGACATCGCGATACTGGCCAGCGCCGCGCTGCGGTTCAGCCCTGCGTCGCTGAGGCCATTCCCGTGGCCGTTCCCGTGGCCATGCCCATGCGAGTGCCCGTGCCTGTGCGCGTGATCATGCGCGCCGCTCATGGGTACAGCAGGCTGCTGGCCCAGCCGTCGCCCTTGCGCACGAAGCGGCGGCGTTCGTGAAGGCGGTGCGGACGATCCATCCACAGTTCGATCGCGCGCGGGGTCAGGCGGAAGCCGGTCCAGTGCGGCGGGCGGTCGACCGGGCCACCGGCAAAGCGCGTCTCGGCTTCGGCATAGCGGCCGAGAAATTCGGCGCGCGAGGCCAGGGGGGCCGATTGGTCGGAGGCGACCGCGCCCAGCTGGGAATCGCGGCCGCGGCTGGCGAAGTAGGCATCGGCGGTGGCCCGATCGACTTCGCTCAGCACGCCTTCGACCCGGACCTGGCGGCGCAGCGACTTCCAGTGGAACAGCAGCGCGGCCTGCGGATTGGCGGTGATCTCCTGCCCCTTGCGGCTGTGGGCGTTGGTATAGAACACGAACCCGCCCCCTTCGCCCAGATCGGCGCCGTGACCCTTGAGCAGCACCATCCGCACCGACGGTGCGCCGTCCGCACCGGCGGTAGCAAGCGCCATCGCGTTCGCATCGTTGGGTTCGCCAAGGCGCGCTTCGGCCAGCCAGGCATCGAACAGCGCGAAGGGATCGTCGCCGCGGATCGCGCTTTCGGCGGATGAAACCGGGACGGTGGCGGACGGCGTTTGGGTCATTGTCACTCGGAAGTTGACGAAGTTGACGGGGTCCAGGCTCGGGAAAAAAACCGCTTCGCCCCCCGCGCTGCGGCCATAGCGGGCAGGGGCACCGTAGGAAACCCGGCTTGGGCCAAAACCGCGATCATTCCGGTGCTTGCCCCGGGCGCTGGGGAACCCTAGCTAGGCGCGATGGCCGATCCGTACGCGATCCTGGGAATAGCGCGCGGCGCGAGCGAGAAGGACGTCAAGTCCGCATACCGCAAGCTGGCCAAGGAACTGCACCCCGATCGCAACGCCGCCAACCCCAAGGCGACCGAACGCTTCAGCGAAGTGACTCGTGCCTACGATCTGCTTGCGGACAAGGACAAGCGCGCCCGGTTCGACCGCGGCGAGATCGATATCGACGGTAATCCGGCGATGCCGCCCGGGTTCGGCGGCTATGGCGGGGGGCGCGGCGGGTTCGAAGGCATGAGCGGCGCCGGCATGGGCGGGGCCGGAATGGGCGGCGCCGATGGCATCGACTTGTCCGAGATGTTCGAAGGCCTGTTCGGTGGA
>JANXSP010000143.1 GCA_025356575.1 Novosphingobium sp. | reverse complement strand
GCTGGTCCTTACCCTGGCGAAATGGCTTCCCGCGTACCACGCGCCGCGCGGGGCGATCGATTTCCTTGCCGGAATCGAATTCCGTGCCGGCGATTTACGCTGTGTGTGGTCGCGCGATCCCAGCGATCCCTACCGAATTGCGGTGTCGGTCCCGGTCGGAGCAACCACTCTGGAGGCGCGGTTCCAGGGTCTGACGCCGACCGACCCGTGGCAGGGCCGGATCGTCATTACCGACGATATCCTCCGCCTCGATTGGAGCGCGGTGTGCTTGTATCCCGCGGCAGGCGGCGCCGACACGATCATGGTCGAACCGACCCTGGTCGTTCCGGCTGGCTGGGGCTGGGCCTGCGCCTTGCCCGTCACCGCGCAACAGGCCGACCGCATCGCCTTCGCCGCGACCGATCTGCGCGAACTGCTCGACTGCCCGGTGATGGCCGGGCGCAATATCCACGTCGAAGCGCTCGACCCATGCATCTCGCTGACGATTGCCGCCGACCGACCCGACCAGCTTCCCCAAAACTCCCAGGTGCTCGACAAGCATCGCCGGCTTATCGCCGAAGCCGACGCATTGTTCGGTCGCCGCCCGTTTGCCCGCTACCACTTCCTGATGTCGCTGTCCGATCAGGCGGGCGGAATGGGGTTGGAACATCGCAGCAGTTCCGAATGCGGGGTGCGTTCGAATTACTTCTCGCAGTGGGACCTGTCGACCACCGAACACGATCTGCTGCCGCACGAATATGTCCACGCGTGGGTCGGGAAATACCGCGTGCCCCAAGGCAATCTGCGGCCCGACTATTCGGAAATGACCGATGAGCTGATGTGGGTCTACGAGGGTCTGACCCAGTTTTACGGCCACATCCTGGCGGCGCGAAGCGGGCTGATATCGGCCGCGCATACCCGCCAGGCGATCGCGCTGATTTTTACGACATATGATTGCCGCCCCGGCCGCAACTGGCGTCCGCTCGCGGATACGGACATGGACCCGATCTTCGGGGCGCGGCATCCGCAGCCCTGGATCAGCTGGCAGCGTTCGGAAGATTACTACAGCGAGGGCCTGCTCCTGTGGCTCGAGGCCGACATGCTTATCCGCAGCGGCAGCCGCGGTGCCGCCTCGCTCGACGATTTCTGCCAGGCGTTCTTCGCGCCTCCGATCGATAGCGGTGCGCTGGGCCAGGCGCAGAGCTATGACCGGGACGACATCGTTGCCGGGCTCGGGCAAGTGTTCGCTTATGATTGGGACGCGTTCATTACGGCGCGGGTCGAAAGGATTGCACCCCATGCGCCGTGCCAGGGGATCACCCTGGGCGGGTACGAAATCGCTTGGCAGCGCTCTCCATCCGATTGGCTCGCGCACGATCAGATCCACTATAACTACTTCGATTTCATGTACTCGCTCGGAATGAAGGTTGGCCTGGGCGCCAAGATCATCGAAGTGCTGTGGGACGGTCCCGCGTTTCGCGCAGGGCTGGTGGCGGGCACCGAGATCGTTGCCGTGGGCGGTCGCGCCTACTCGGTGGCCGCGGTGCAGAATGCGATCGACCAAGCCCAAGTCGACGGCCAGCCGATCGCACTGACCGTGCGGCGGTTCGACCGGGTGAAAGACGTCTTGATCGAATGGACCGGGGGCCAGCGGTACCCCGATCTGGTCGCCCTGGCGCCGGGGCCAACACTGCTCGACGCCCTTCTGGCCCCGCGCGCCGATGCAACCGGGCGAGGGAAGCTCACCCCCCGGGAGGATGGCTAGGCGGCCAGCTTTCCTCGAGCGCGCCTCGCACCGCGGCGAGGCAGACGCCTTGCCCCTGCGCCGATCCCATCAAATCCTGGCGCATCTCAATTTCGACATAAGGACGGCGCGCGGCGTAGGCGTGGCGCGGAACGGTGTAATCGGTCGCATCCATCCGGTAGGGTTGGTTATTGCCGATTATGAGGTCGCGCTGGCTCTCGAGCGACCGCAAGCATGACAGCGCAAAGCACGCATCTCCGCCATCGTGGAGGATGCCGATCTGCCATGGCCGCGCGTCGCGCCCCATCACCGGGGTGAAACTGTGAAGCGAGACGATCACGCTTTCATGCCCCGCCCGGTCACGGCGTTCGAGTTCGGCGGCGATCGCGGCGTGATACGGCGCATGAACTTCAGCGATGCGCGCGGCCCTGGCGGCGGGGGTCAGTCCGCGGTTACCGGGGATCGCCGTGCCGTCGCTGACTTCGGCCATGGCTTGCGGCGAATGCGGATCGCGGTTGCAATCGATCACCAGGCGCGAATAACGCTGGCGGATGAACACTGCGTCCAGCGCCGTTGCCAGCGCCTCGCCCAGCGCGGCGACGCCGATATCCCAGGCGATGTGCCGCGCGAGTTGCTCGTCGCCAAGCCCGAGCTGGCCGAGATCACGCGGCATCGTGTTCCCGGCGTGATCGCCCAGCAACAGGAACGATGCGCGGCCCGCTGGGTTGAAAATGTGAACCGGTGGGGGATCATCGGGTGTAATCAGCACGTCGTTGCCCTTCGACAGGAAGTAACCGGTTCGCGATGGTCTGCCTAAACCTCTCGCATGTGACGACGTACGGTTACCGTCAACCGGTCTCGCTCGGCGAGCACCGGATCATGGTGCGCCCGCGCGAAAGTTACGATCAGCATCTGATCGATGCGGCGCTTCATATCGATCCCGCGCCGCGCGAATTGCGCTGGCTGCAGGACGTATTCGGCAATTCGGTGGCGATCGCCTCGTTCGAACGCCGCGCCAACCGGCTTCGTGTTCACAGCCAGGTGCGCGTTCAGCACACGCCCACGGCGGTGCAGGACGTCGATATCGAAGACTACGCGCGGCTTTATCCTTTCACCTATTCGTCCGAGGAAATGCCCGACCTGCTCCGCTCGATCGAGCGCCAGCACCTCGATCCGCTTCGCCAGATCGACGAATGGGCGCGGCGCTTCGTCAACGTTGGTGGGCGAACCGACACGCTCGGCATGCTCGCGGCGATGACCAGTGCGATCAAGAACGAGTTCACTTATGTCGCAAGGGCCGAGAAAGGCACCCAGACGCCGATCGAAACGCTGAGCCGGCGCAAGGGCACCTGCCGCGATTACGCCATGCTGATGATCGAGGCGGTACGCGCGCTGGGCTTCGCCGCGCGGTTCGTTTCGGGCTACGTCTATAGCCCCCACCATAGCGATGTGCGCACCGGCGGCGGCAACACCCACGCCTGGGTCAGGGTGTATCTTCCCGGCTCGGGCTGGGTCGAATTCGACCCGACCAACGGCACCATCGGCAGTCACGGACTGATCCGCGTGGCGATTGCGCGCGACATCTATCAGGCGGTGCCGATATCGGGCACATGGACCGGATTTCCCGGTAGTTTCATCGACATGACGGTCGAAGTCGAAGCAAGTGTCGAACGCGCTGAATTCGCCGACGCCCGTAACGTCTCGCACATTGGAAGGCCCGCTTGATGCTGATCCGCGCCGGTTACGAGATCCGCTACGAAACCGAAGATCCCACGCCGATGTTGGCCCTGCTGAGCATCCATCCCTCGCGCAACCGCGACCTGACGACGGCGCACCGTATTCTGACCGAACCCGACGTTGCGATGTACGACCACCTCGATCTGTATGGGAATGTCTGCACCCGTTTCACCGTCCCCAGGGGCGGACTGACCTTGTCGTGCGACTTCACCATCGAGGACAGCGGCGCGCTCGATCTTCAGGCGCCCGATGCGATCCAGCACGAGATTGCCGACCTGCCCGATGACGTGCTGATCTATCTGCTCGCCAGCCGGTATTGCGAGACGGACCGCTTGGCAGACACGGCATGGTCGATGTTCGGGCACATCCCGCCGGGCTGGGAACGCGTTCGCGCAGTGGTCGATTTCACCCACCACCATATCGAATTCGGATATCCCTATGCGCGCTCGAACAAGACCGCCTGGGACGCGTTCCAGGAGAAGCAGGGCGTCTGCCGTGATTTCGCCCACCTGGCGCTGACGCTGTGCCGCTGCCTCAACATCCCCGCGCGCTATTGCACCGGCTATCTCGGCGACATCGGGATCCCCCCGGTCGATGCCCCGATGGATTTTTCGGCATGGTTCGAAGTGTATCTCGGCGG
>JANXSP010000089.1 GCA_025356575.1 Novosphingobium sp. | reverse complement strand
CTGGGGCACGGCGCGGTGCTCGGCATCGCGCTTCTGATCGGCGCGGCGGGGCTGGCGCTGTTCGCCCGCGCGCAGAGCGCTGCCGATCTCGTCCCCGCGTTCGCCGCGATCGGCGTGGGGTGGAGCGCGATCGGCGCGGTGCCTTACGCCATCGTCGGCAAGATGGTGCCCGAGGGCCAGGGCGCGCGGACGATGCGGCTGTTCGGGCTGTCGACAGTGCTGCCCCAGATCGTCACCACGCTGGCGCTGGCCTTGTTTCTTCCGCGGGTGTTCGCGAGCGGACCGGCGGGCGCGGTGATGGCGGGCGCTGCCGCGATGGCGCTGGCCGGGGTGATCGCGCTGGCGCTGCGCAGCTGGTTCGCTCCCGCCGACGCGGAAGCCGACGATTGGTGACGCCTCAGCGATACACTTCGCGGCGGTGGCCGATTTCGATGACTCGAACGGTGACCTGCGAATCAATAATTCTCACGATGGCCCGGTAATCGCCGATCCGGTAACGCCAGTGTCCAGCGTAGCGGCCGGCCATTGCAATCCCGTTTGAACGCGGATTCTCGCTTTCCGCCACCGCCTCGAGCGAAGCGACGATCCGTTCGCCGATCGTGGTTGGTAACTTGCGAAGTTGACGGCGGGCCAGCGAGTCGAATTCAAGCGTCTAGGCCAAGCTCGCGCCTCATCTGTTCCAATGAAACCGTCGTCCCTGCGTCCGGATCGGCCAGCGCGCGTTCGAGCAGCGCGATATCCTCGAGCTCCTCGATCTTCTCGCGGATCGCTTCGAGCGCGATGTCATCCATCGACTGCCCGCTGCGTTTCGCCCAGAACGCCAAGTCTTTTTCGGTCTCGGGATCGAGGTTGACGTGAAGCATGGCGGACGACCTTTCTGGCGCGGGTCATAGTGTATCGATGACGCTCAGCCAGCCCAGCGCCACACCCCCGCGGGAACGTAGGCGAGCTTGATGTGCGCCCAGGTCAGCGCCAGCCAGAGTGCGACGGCGATGCTCCATAGCAGGAATCCCGCGCGGGGGAGCTCGCGCCAGCGCGGCCAATAATGCGTCTTGGCCTCCCAAGCGGTCCACGCCGGGCCCAGCAGCCCGGCCTTCTTGCGGTCCTGCAGATGCGCGCCGACGAGCGCGAGAAAGCCGATGCTTCCCGCCAGGACCAGCGTGCGCGAAGTCGGCGCGACGATGATATGCGCCAGCGCCCACAGCGCAAAGCCCCACATCATCGGGTGGCGGGTGACGCGGAACACGCCCGAAGGTTCGCGCGTGGCAAGATCGCCCACGGGCATCCCGGGCAGGGCCGGGTTGCGTGCGAACGAACCCAGGAACAGCACGGTGGCAACGATCGTCAGCGCGCTGGCGATCGTCCAGCTGACTTCGTCCTGCCCGCTCCACACCGGCAGCCCCAACAGCGGTGCGGCGCGAAAGGCGAGCACCATCCATGCGAACGTGGCCAGGCTGACCAAGCTGTAGACCCCGATGAACCCGCCTTCGCCCAGCCGCGCGACCAGCGGTGCGCGCAGCGGGTGCGACATCGCGAAGTGGAGCCCGACGAAAGCGATACTCGCAGCGAGCAGAGCGGTGATCGCGGGGTCCATGCCTCAACCCCGCGTTGGCAGCGCGGCGCCGGCGTTCTCGCCCTCGCCGCCGCCGTAGACATCTTGCTGGTCGCCCGGGGTCATCCGATCCTCGAGCGTGCCAAGGTGCATCCATTTCTTGACGATCGGCGAGACCGCCAGGACCACCACGCTGGCGCCGATCGCAACCCAGCCGATCTTGGTATAGACCTGGAGGACCAGATCGCGCGACATCTCGCCCCCTTCGCCGCCGGTCGATTCGCCGATCTTGCCCGCTACGAAGTTGCCGACAGCCGACATATAGAACCACGCCCCCATGACGAAGCTGGCGAGGTGGACGGGAGAAAGCCGGGCCATCGCCGACAAGCCCACGGGTGACAGGCACAGCTCGGCCGTGGTCTGGATCAGGTAGATCAGGAACACGAACAGCACCGGGGTCAGCGCGCCCGGGGCGACCGAATTGGCTCCCCACACGAACACGAGGAAGGCGAGCCCGACCTGGGTCAGCGCCAGTCCGAATTTGGCCGGGGCTGAAGGCTCCAGTCCCTTGCGCCCGAGCCATTGCCACAGCCACGCAAACATCGGCGCGAGGATGATGATGTAGATCGGGTTGATCGACTGGAAGAGGCTGGTCGGCACCCCCGCGCGATCGACATAGCGATCGGTGTACAGATTGAGACTGCCCCCGCCTTGCTCGTACAGCCCCCAGAACAGCGGGTTAAGCAGGATCAGGAACAGCATCGCGAAAATGCGCTCGCGCGGTTCCTTGGGCAGCTTAAAGGCTTCGTAAAGCGTGTAGCCGAGCATCGCGAGGCCGGCGACGATCAGCAAGGTCTGGATCGCGTCCTGGAACTGGATCAGTCCCCAGGCCACCGCCACCGCGCCGAGCCCGATGCCGTAAAGCGAGATCTCGCGGCCCCGGCTCAGCGGTTGCGGGGCCTCGCCGCGGCCCTGCAGCGCCGATTTGCCGACGATGAATATGATCAACCCGAGGACCATCCCGATCCCGGCCATGCCGAACCCGTAAGCCCAGCCCACGGTTTCGCCGAGATAGCCGACCAGGATCGTGCCGAGCGCGGCGCCGACGTTCACCCCCATGTAGAAGATCGTATAGGCGGCATCGCGGCGGGTATCGCTCATCTTGTAGAGCTGGCCGACGATCACCGAGATGTTCGCCTTGAGGAACCCGGAGCCGACGATGATGAAGGCCAGTGCCGCCCAGAACACATTGATCGTCGGGTCGGACTGGCCGCCGCTGCCTTCCACCGCCATCAGCCCGTGGCCGATCGCCAGCAGCGTGCCGCCGAAGATCACCGCCTTGCGCTGGCCGAGGTAGCGATCTGCGATCACTCCGCCGAGCACCGGGGTAATATAGACCAGCGCACCGTACGCCCCGTAAATCAGGTTGGCCTTGCCGTCGGCATAGAGCCAGTGCTTGGTCAGGTAGAGCACGAGCAGCGCGCGCATGCCGTAATAGCTGAAGCGCTCCCACATCTCGGCGTAGAACAACACGAACAGGCCGCGCGGGTGGCTGGCGAATTGCTCGCTCTTGCGCGCGGCGATCATGCCCCCGATGACGAGTACCGCGAACAGTGCGATCGCGGCAATCGCTGCGATCCAGTCCCCCTCGTTCCAGCCGGCCATGTCTTTCATGTGCTTCTACCCCAGTTATTGGCGCGGCGCCGGTGGGGCGCACGCGATCATGGCGCGACCCTAAAGCGCAATCGGACGGTGTGAAGCGCAAATTTGCTCAGCGCCGCTGCGGGGTATGCCGGATGCTAAGGACTTGCGCGCTACGCTGTGTTATGGCACTGACGCACCTATGAGTCAGCACGTTCCCCCGGTCTATCTGCGTCTGCGCGACCAGATTGCCGGGGCGATCCTCGACGGGACGTATGCCGAAGGCGCGATGCTGCCGTCGGTGCGCGCGTTCGCCGCCGATCAGGGCGCCAATCCGTTGACCGTGGCCAAG
>JANXSP010000062.1 GCA_025356575.1 Novosphingobium sp. | reverse complement strand
CTGTCCATGGTCGAAGCGGCCGAGAAATCGGGCGCGCTCAAGCCGGGCGGCACCATCGTCGAGCCGACCTCCGGCAACACCGGCATCGGCCTGGCGATGGTCGCGGCCGTCAAGGGCTACAAGATCATCCTGGTGATGCCGGACAGCATGTCGGTGGAGCGTCGCCGCCTGATGCTGGCGTATGGCGCGACCTTCGACCTGACACCGCGCGAAAAGGGCATGAAGGGCTCGATCGCGCGGGCCGAGGAAATCGTCGCAGCCACCCCCGGCGCCTGGCTGCCGCAGCAGTTCGAGAACGCGGCCAACATCGAGGTGCACGCCCGCACCACCGCGCAGGAAATCCTGGCCGACTTCCCCGGGGGTGTGGACGCGTTGATCACCGGCGTGGGCACCGGCGGGCACCTCACGGGGTGCGCGCGGGTGCTGAAAGCGAAATGGCCAAAGCTGAAAGTGTTCGCGGTGGAGCCGTCGGCCTCGCCTGTCATCTCGGGTGGCCAGCCCGCACCCCATCCGATCCAGGGCATCGGCGCTGGCTTCATTCCGAAGAACCTGGACACCAGCGTGCTTGACGGCGTGATCCAGGTCGAGGCCGAGGCGGCGCGGGAGATGGCCCGCCGCTGCGCCCGTGAGGAAGGGATGCTCGTAGGGATTTCAAGCGGCGCCACGCTCGCCGCAATCGCGCAGAAATTGCCCGAGCTGGCGCCGGGTGCGCGGGTGATGGGCTTCAACTACGACACCGGCGAGCGCAATCTCTCGGTGCCGGACTTTCTGCCCGAATGACCGGGCTCGACGCGCTTGAGTATCGCGACGGCGATGCCGCGCTGACCGGCTACGTCATCCGGCCTGCGGGCAAGCCGCGTGCGGCGATCGCAGTTTATCCGACGATCATGAATGCCACGACCTCGATCGAGAAGAAGGCGCGCGCACTGGCCGCTGCCGGTTACCTGGCGGTCGTCGGCGACTTCTATGGCGAACCCGTCGCCGATCTGCCGCAGGCCTTCGTCAAAGCGGAAGCGCTGCGCGGCGACGTCGATGTCTATCGCACCCGCCTCCTCGCTTTGCTCGCCGCCATCGACGGCCTGCCGGAAGCCGCAGATCTGCCACGCGGCGCGATCGGGTTCTGCATGGGCGGACAGGCGGTGCTCGAACTGGCGCGGATGAATCAGCCGCTCAACGTCGTGGTCAGCTTTCACGGCCTCCTCAATACCGATCGTCCGGCTCCCGCGGGCGGCCCGGTGGGTCCGCGGATCCTGGTGTGTCACGGTGACGCGGACACGCTCGTCCCGCGCACGCAAGTAACCGCGTTCTGGGAGGAGATGGGCTCTGCGGGGGCCGACTGGCACTTCCACTCCTACGCCCGTGTCGGTCATGGCTTCACCAATCCAACCCCGCAACCCGGCAACGATGCGGTCGCCTACGACATCAGCGCCGACCGCCAAAGCTGGGCGGCAATGCTGAGCCTGTTCGACGAGGTGTTCTAGAAATACCCTTACGCAGCGGTCGCGAAGCTCGTTACCGGCAGCGCCATCATCGCATCGGAACCCGCCTCGATCTTGCGGCGCAAGGCTCCGACATCGGGCAGGAACCGCTCGGCGTAATACCGCGCGGTCGTCTGCTTCGCTTCGTAAAAGGCGGCGTCGTCCGCTCCGCCCGCCAGCGCCTCGCCTGAAATCTTGGCCATGCGTAGCCACATCAGGCCGATCGCGACGATCCCCATCATGTGCATGTAATGGTGCGCGCCCGCGCCGAGGTGGTTCGGGTTGGCCATCGCGTTCTGCATGAACCACATCGTCGCGGCCTTGAGCTCGCCGGTGGCTTTTTCGAGGCGTTCGGCGAAATCGCCGAGCGCGGGGTCGGCTTTCGCCGCGGCACATTCGGCGTCGATCATCGCGAACAGCGCCTGGACCGCTCGGCCGCCGTTCTGCGCGAGCTTGCGCCCGGCAAGGTCCATCGCCTGAACGCCGTTGGCGCCTTCGTAAATCATCGCAATCCGCGCATCGCGAACGAACTGTTCCATGCCCCATTCGGCGATATAGCCGTGCCCGCCGAACACTTGCTGCATGTTGGTGGCGACATCATAGCCTTTGTCGGTGCCGTAGCCCTTGATCACCGGGGTCAGCAGGCTGATCAGGTCGTCGGCCAGCTGGCGCTCGGCCTCGTCGCCCGCCTTGTGGCTGAGATCGACCTGGAGCGCGCCCCACAGGCACAGTGCGCGCATCCCCTCGGTGAATGCCTTGGCGTCCATCAACATGCGGCGCACATCGGGGTGAACGAACAGCGTATCGGCTTTTTCGCCCGGATCGGCGGCACCGGTCAGCGC
The DNA here is from genome assembly GCA_025356575.1 of Novosphingobium sp. Classification (GTDB taxonomy): domain Bacteria; phylum Pseudomonadota; class Alphaproteobacteria; order Sphingomonadales; family Sphingomonadaceae; genus Novosphingobium. The sequence goes on along the minus strand of JANXSP010000062.1, from coordinate 7,982 downwards.
GCGGCCCTGGCGGCGATCCTGCGCATAGAGCACTGCATTCTGATACGCGACTTCGGCCTGCGCCAGACCCTGGATGCCCACGCCGAGCCGCGCCGCATTCATCATGATGAACATCGCGGCGAGCCCCTTGTTCTCTTCGCCGACCAGCCAGCCGGTCGCTCCGTCATAATTCATCACGCAGGTCGAGTTGCCGTGGATGCCCATCTTGTGTTCGATCGAACCGCAGGTCACCGCGTTGCGCGCGCCGAGCGAACCGTCGTCCTCGACAATGAACTTGGGGACGATGAACAGCGAGATTCCCTTGGTCGAATCGGGCGCGTCGGGAGTCTTGGCAAGGACCAGATGGATGATGTTGTCAGTCAGATCGTGCTCGCCCGACGAGATGAAAATCTTGGTTCCGGTGATGGCATAAGAACCGCCCTCCCCCTCGCCCATTTGCGGAACGGCGCGGGTGCGGATCATGCCGAGGTCGGTGCCGCACTGCGGCTCGGTCAGGTTCATCGTCCCGAGCCATTCTTTCGAGATCATCTTGGGCAGGTACTTGGCCTGCTGTTCGGGCGAACCCTTGGCGATGATGGCCGAGACCGCGCCGTCGGTCAGCCCCGGGTACATTCCGAATGCCTGGTTTGACGAGGACATGAATTCCTCGATCGCAAAGCTGAGGACGTGGGGCATGCCCTGCCCGCCAAATTCCTCGGGCGCGCCGATCGTGCCCCAACCCGCCTCGCAAAACTTGGCGAAGGCTTCCTTGTATCCGGTCGGGGTCGTTACGCTGCCATCGGGGTGACGCGTGCAGCCTTCGCTGTCGCCGATCTGATTGAGCGGGGCGAGGACCTCCGCCGTGAACTTGCCCGATTCCTCCAGCACAGTCTCGACCAGGTCCGCGCTCATGGCTTCGAACCCCGGGAGATTGCCATAGTTTTCGAGCTTGAGCAGCTCGTTGATTAGAAACCGCGCGTCGCGGGTCGGCGCTGTGTAGCTGGGCATAGGCAGTCCTCTTCGGAAATTAAGGTCAGTGCCGCGCGGGCGGGAGCTCGAGACCTTCGATATGGCTGATGAAGTCGGTCAACTCGGCAATCGCGGCATCGATGTCGCTGCGCTGCGCCTGCATCCGTTCGATGCGATCGCGGCACTTGTCGATGGTTACGCGGCGCTGTTGCACGCGGCCATCGCCCAGATCGTAGAGATCGATCATCTCGCGGATTTCGGTCAGGCTGAACCCCACGTTCTTGGCGCGCAGGATCCACGCCAGGCGCGCGCGATCGCGCGGACTGTAGATCCGCGCCAGCCCCGAGCGGGCCGGGGCGATCAGGCCCTCGTCCTCGTAGAACCGCAGCGCCCGGGCGGTGACCCCGAACTCGGCGGTAAGGTCCGAGATCGAGAACGTCTCGCGCCGCAGTGCGTCGGGCCGATCGAGATGAGCGCCATCGTGCGGTGCGCGGCTGAGCGGGTGGGCAGGCATCCGCACCCCATAAGCCGCTTGACGTAAACGTCAATCGTCAGCGACGAGGACGTCTCCTTCAAGTCGGCGATAAAAGCAGCTGATCGCCCCGGTGTGGCAGGCCGGGCCATCGGGACGGGCAACCAGCACCACGGCATCCTGATCGCAATCGACGCGGATCTCATCGACATGAAGCAAGTTGCCCGAGGTCTCCCCCTTGAGCCAAAGCTTGCCGCGTGAGCGCGAGTGGAAGTGCGCCAGCCCGCTCGCTCGGGTCTTCGCCAGTGCCTCGGCGTCCATGTGTGCGACCATCAGCACGCCACCGCCGGCCGCATCGACAACCACCGCGGTAAGCAGTCCCGCGCTATCGAACCGGGGTTCGAAGCGCTCCTCGGTCTTCGCGGCATCGATGGACTTCGGCGTCATGGCACGGTCTTTCGGTCGAGGGCATTCGCCTACGGCATCTTCACATTTGTTGCACGATAACCACAGACCGCGACCAAAATCCAACGCGGCGCGGCTTCTCGCTTTAAAATCGTGTCGTCTTCGCGGATGTAAGGGCTGCGGTTCCTTGCGGGGCCGCACGCCGGACCGGCGGTGCCGCAAGAGCGCCATGGTTCAGGGAAATTGAGGGATTTGGCGCGGTGGTCGAAGGGGCGATCACCTAACCGCGCAAGCGGCGCCTATCAGTTTCGTCACGAAGGACACCCGGGACCTAGGTCTCGGGTGTTTTCGTTTGTGGTTCATGCCGTCCTTCTATCTCGTCCAAGACCCGCGCGAAACAGGCGATCACTACCCGGTTTGCCCCTGCCCGTTTGAGCACCGCGACGCAGGCATTGCTTGTCGCCCCGCTGGTCATGACGTCGTCGACCAGCACGACATTGCGGCCGCGGATCCGTTCGGCTTGCTTGGGATTGAGCGCAATTGCGCCTTCGAGCATCCGAGCTCGCGCTTTGCGCCCAAGTCCGCCGAGCGCGCGGGTCGGCTTGCGCCGGACCAGGATATCGACCGCAAGCGTCGCTGGTCCGTGCCTGGCCAGTTCAATCCCGAGCAGCGCCGACTGGTTGAACCCGCGGCGCCACAACCGCCAGCGGTGGAGCGGGACCGGGACGACCAGCCACTCGGCGCTCAGTTGCGGCAGGCGCGGCATGATCGTACGCGCCAGCAATGGCGCCAGAGCGATCCGGCGGCCATGCTTCAGCGCCAGCACGAGCCGCCGCGAGGTATCGTTGTAGAGCGTGCCCGCGGCGATCCCGTCATGCCGGGGAGGCTTGGCCAGGCATGGCGCACAAAGCGCCCTGGCCGCGACCTGTGCCTCGCCGAACGGGCGCTGGCAGGCCGCGCAGCTTGGCTCTCCCGGCATCGCCAGCCCGGCCCAGCACTCGCCGCAAAGTCCGCCCTGGTTGGCCAGCCCCGCCCCGCACAGCGGGCAGCGTGGCGGAAACACCAGGTCGATCACCGGGGCGAACAGTTCGGACAACTTCACCCACCCTTTCTGCGGTGCGCGGCCGCTTGCGGCAAGGGCTTGCACGCCGGGCCGCGCCGGGTCAGGAGCGCGGCATGGAGCCGGCCCCGCCCCCGATCATATTCGCACCCGAGCGGCGCCGCGCCGCGCGGCTGCGCATGGCCGCACTCCAGCAACGCACCGACGCGCCGCGCTATCTGGCGCAGGACATGGCCGATGATGTTCTCGACCGGATCGGTTTCCTCCGCCATCAACCCGCGCGCAGTCTCGTGATCGGTGACGATGGCGGGGTCCTCGCCCCTGCGCTGCGGGACGCGGGCAGCGAGGTTTGCAGCGCCGGCCCGCTGACCCTCGCCGAAGAGGCGCCCTACCCGTTCGGCGGTTTCGACCTGATCGCATCGCTGGGTACGCTCGACACGGTCAACGACCTGGTCGGCGCGCTGCTGCACATCCGCACTGCACTGGCCCCCGGCGGGCTGATGATCGCGAGCTTCGCTGGCGCCGGGTCGCTCCCCGTACTGCGCGCGGCGATGCTCGCCGCCGATGGAGACCGCCCCGCGCCGCGGCTCCACCCGGCGGTCGATGTTCGCGCCGGTGGTCAGCTGCTCCAGCGGACGGGATTTGCAAATCCGGTGATCGACAGTCGTACGTTGAGCGTCAGTTTCTCCTCACTCGGGCGCCTTGTCGCGGACCTGCGTGCACAAGGTCTCGGCAACGTCCTCGCGCGCCCCGGACCGCCGCTGACCAAGGCGTCATGGCAGCGCGCAGTTGCTGCGTTCGCGGAGCAGATGGAGAATGGCCGGGTTACCGAAGAACTACAGATCATCACGCTAAGTGGTTGGAAACGCTAGCCCAAGGTAGCCTGCGCTGCCGCCAATCGGGCGATCGGCACGCGGTAGGGAGAGGCGCTGACGTAGTCGAGCCGCTGCGCCTCGCAAAAGGCGATGCTCGCCGGGTCGCCGCCGTGCTCGCCGCAGATGCCGAGCTTGATCTCGGGCCGGGTTGCCCGCCCGCGTTCGGCCGCCAGCGCAACGAGTTGCCCCACGCCCTCGATGTCGAGGCTGACGAACGGATCGCGCGGATAGATCCCCTGCTCGACATAGGGGCCCAGGAACCGCGCCGCATCGTCGCGCGAAACGCCCAGAGTAGTCTGGGTCAAGTCGTTGGTCCCGAACGAAAAGAACGCCGCATCCTCAGCGATTTCGCCGGCCATCAACGCGGCGCGGGGCAGCTCGATCATCGTCCCTACGAGGTAATCGAGCGTGCGGCCTTTTTCTTCGAAGACCTGTGCGGCGACCCGGTCGACCAGCGCGCGCAGGATTGTCAATTCGCGGCGGGTGGCGACCAGCGGGATCATGACTTCGGGCACGACCGCTTCGTCCGATGCGCCTGCGACATCGCACGCCGCCTCGAAGATTGCGCGCGCCTGCATCTCGTAGATTTCGGGAAAAGTGATCCCCAGGCGGCACCCGCGGTGGCCGAGCATCGGGTTGAACTCGTGCAGTTCCGCCGCGCGCCGCTTGAGATGATCAGCGCCGACCCCGAGCGTGTCGGCCAGATCGTCGAATTCCGCGTCGCCCTGGGGCAGGAATTCGTGGAGCGGCGGATCGAGCAGGCGGATGGTGACCGGGAGCCCGGCCATCGCTTCGAAAATTCCGCGGAAATCGGCGCGCTGCTCGGGTAGTAGCTTGGCCAGCGCGGCGCGGCGGCCCGCTTCGTCCTCGGCCAGGATCATCTGGCGCACCGCGCTGATCCGCCCGGCGTCGAAGAACATATGCTCGGTCCGGCACAGCCCGACGCCCTCGGCACCGAACTGGCGCGCCATGCGGCAGTCTGCGGGGGTTTCGGCGTTGGCGCGCACTTTCATGCGGCGGTGGCTGTCCGCCCAGGCCATGACGACCGCGAAATCGCCGACCAGCTCGGGCTCGATCGTCGCGACCTCGCCGAACATGACTTCGCCGCTGCTGCCGTCGAGCGTGATGGTGTCGCCTTCGCGCAGTTCGCGCGCGCCGATCCGCAGGCTGCGTGTCGCCAGGTCGATCGAGACCGCCGATGCGCCCGACACGCATGGCCGCCCCATGCCCCGCGCGACCACCGCGGCGTGGCTGGTCATGCCCCCGCGTGCCGTCAGGATGCCGCGCGCCGCGTGCATTCCGTGGATATCCTCGGGGCTGGTCTCGACGCGGACGAGGATCACCGCTTCACCGCGTTCGGACCGCTTTTCCGCGGTTTCGGCATCGAGCACGATCGCGCCAGAGGCCGCGCCTGGCGAGGCCGGAAGGCCGCGCGTGAGGACATCGCGCACCGCGGCGGGATCGAGCGTGGGGTGGAGCAACTGGTCGAGCGCCATCGGATCGATCCGCAAGATCGCGGTTTTCTCGTCGATCAGTCCTTCGCCGACCATGTCGACCGCCATCTTGAGCGCGGCCTTGGCGGTGCGCTTGCCGCTACGGGTCTGGAGCATCCACAATTGCCCGCGTTCGACGGTGAACTCGATGTCCTGCATGTCGCGGTAATGCGCCTCGAGCAGGTCGAAGACTTTCGCCAACTCGCCGTAAGCTGCGGGCATCGCTTCTTCCATGCTCAGCGGCTTGGCTCCGGCGCGCTCTCTCGCGGCCAGCGTCAGGTACTGCGGGGTGCGGATGCCGGCGACGACATCCTCGCCCTGCGCGTTGACCAGCCATTCGCCGTAATAGGCGCGCTCGCCCGTCGCCGGATCGCGGGTGAACGCCACCCCGGTGGCCGAGGTATCGCCCATGTTGCCGAAGACCATCGCCTGGACGTTGACCGCGGTGCCCCAGTCGCCCGAGATGTCATTGAGCCGGCGGTAGACCTTGGCCCGGTCCGAATCCCACGAATCGAACACGGCGGCGATCGCGCCCCATAGCTGCTCGTGGACATCCTGCGGGAACGGCCGCCCGAGCGCCGCTGCGACGATCGCCTTGTACTGTGCGACGAGCGTCTGCCAGTCTTCCGCGGCCATCTCGACATCGGCGTAGAACCCGTTGTCTTCCTTGGCGATTTCGAGCGCGTCTTCGAACTTGTGATGGTCGAGCCCGAGCACGACATCCGAATACATCTGGATGAACCGGCGGTAGCTGTCCCAGGCAAAGCGCGCGTCGCCCGAGGTCGCCGCGAGCCCCTCGACCGTCGCGTCGTTGAGCCCGAGGTTGAGGACGGTATCCATCATCCCCGGCATCGACACGCGCGCACCCGAGCGGACCGAGACGAGCAACGGATCGGCGGCGTCGCCGAAGCGCTTGCCGACCGCGGATTCGATATGGATCAGCGACTTGGCGACCGCGGCGCGCAGCTCGTCGGAGAAGTTGGCACCTTCCGCGAGGTAGCGGACGCATTCTTCGGTGGTGATGGTGAAGCCGGGGGGGACGGGCAGCCCGATCCCGGCCATTTCGGAAAGATTCGCGCCCTTCCCGCCGACGATGGTCTTGTCGCGGCTGCGCGGGTCCTCATGGCTCGCGCCGCCGCCGAAGGTGTAGACGTTAGTGGTCATTGGGGCGGGGACCTTCGAAGTCTTGGAAATCGAACAGGGAGACACTGGCTGACGGTGTCAGCCTGGTGTCACCCACGGCATTTGGCAATTTAGGCATTGAATTCAAACGAAATAGATCGCGGTCAGGCCGGCTGGGGTGACACTTGGCAGGTGTGGGCGCTAGCCCTCGATCCTCGAGAAATCGGCGACGCTGTGGACTGCATCGCGGAAGCGCGAAAGCAGCGCGAGGCGGGCCGACCGCTTGGCGGGGTCGGCGTCGTTGACGGTGACGGATTCGAAAAAGGCGTCGATCGGCGCGCGCAGGCTGGCCAGCGCGCCCATCGCGCCCGCGAAGTCCTCGGCGGCGACCGCGGCGGCGGCGCGGGGTGCGGCGGTGTCGAGCGCGTCCATCAGCGCCTTTTCGGCGGGTTCGGGGGTGTAGGAAAGTTCAATCGTCCCGATCACGTTCGCCTCGAGCGAAGTCGAGAGGCCGCGCGCGGGTGTCTCGACTTCGCTCGACACGAACGGACCCTGGTGGCCTTCCTTCTTGAGGATGTTCGCGGCACGTTTGTACCCGGCGAGCAGGTTGGTGCCATCGGGGGTGCCGACGAACGCCTGGAGCGCGTGGACCCGCGCGAGCAGACGGACGAGGTCGTCAGGCCCTTGATCGTCCATTTTCCTGAATCGGACAGTTAGAGGGCCATATTTTCGTATCCGCTTGCTCTCGTTTAGCAAGTCGAAATCCAGATAAATATAATCTCGTGGCACAACTGAACGAATTAGATCATGCCTCGTTCCGATCCGCCGCTCCGCCTCTTCGGATCGATCAAAAAGGTATTCTAAAACTTGGTCAATAAGCCGCCTCAGTTCAAATATGCGAATAATGGATCGCTTATTTTCAATGATTGCTCCGGAATGAACAAAGCGACCTTTTCGATCTTCTAATATCTCACTTTCTAGCACGCCTGAAACGGCGATCACGCCATCGGCAAGTCTGGGATGGATCGGTGATTCAATTATCGGAATGTCAAACCATTCTTCGTCCCATCCACTTTCAGGTAAGAGGATTGATCTTGCTCCGGAAGACTCGATCAGCAGTCGACGGGTTTCCAATATAGCGTCGCGAAGTGAAAGACGAAGTTGGTTTCTCGTCAGTATCCGGATGATCGCGATAGCGGCGCGTCTAAGTGCAAAAGGATCCTTTGATCCTGTAGGCCTCTCACCGACAGCGAAAAATCCAACCAATGTATCCAGCTTATCCGCCAGACTCACCGCCAACGTCACCGGCGCGGTGGGCAAATCATCGCCCTGACCGACCGGCTTGTAATGGTCGCGGATGGCGGCGGAAACTTGGGGGTCGAGACCTTCGGCGGCGGCGTAGTAGCCACCCATAAGACCTTGTAATTCTGGGAATTCGCCGACCATCTCGGTGACGAGGTCGGCCTTGCACAGCCGCGCGGCCTGTTCGGCGAGATCGGCTAAATGACTAGTGTCGGCTAGCTTCTCCCTCTCCCCTTCAGGGGAGAGGGTTGGGAGAGGGGGTTGTTCCCCATGCCGCCAATAGCCGCGACATGCCCCCCACCCCC
>JANXSP010000060.1 GCA_025356575.1 Novosphingobium sp. | reverse complement strand
TTGATCGCTTTCCAACCGGCGATCGACGAACCGTCGAACATCAGTCCGTCCTCCAGCTCATCCTCGCCGATCACCGAGGCGACCATCGTCAGGTGCTGCCATTTGCCCTTGGGATCGGTGAAGCGCAGATCGACCCACTCGATTTCCTCGTCCTTGATCCGGGCGAGGATGTCCTTTGCCTTGGTCTTTGCCATGTTCGTATCTTTCGTAAGGCTCCCGCGCGGGAGGATTGCTAGGCCGGGTGGAAGTGAGAATTACAGCGCATCGTCGTTGCGTTCGCCGGTGCGGATGCGCAGCGCGCTTTCGACCGAAGTGACGAAAATCTTGCCGTCGCCGTTCCGCCCGGTCTGCGCCGCGGCGGCAATCGCCTCGACCACGCGTTCGGCAAGGGCATCGGCGACGACGATCTCGAGTTTCACCTTGGGCAGGAAGTCGACAACGTATTCGGCGCCGCGGTAAAGTTCGGTGTGGCCCTTCTGGCGGCCGAAGCCCTTGGCCTCGGTTACGGTGATCCCGCTGACGCCGACGTCGTGGAGCGCTTCCTTCACTTCGTCGAGCTTGAACGGCTTGATGATCGCTTCGATCTTTTTCACGCAAGACCCCTGCAAATCCGCCCGCGTCCGCGGGTTGCGGACCCGCATCGCGGAGTGCCCCTGGCCTGGCTCACACAAGAATCGTGCCAGCGGCTTGTGCTTCGCCCTAGGCGATCACCGCACCGGCGAAAAGGGTCCAATCGCAAGAAATGTTGCGCTGCCGCATGGATTGCACACGATGCTTGCGCCGCGGTCGCAGCAGGCTTGCCTGATTATTCGGCAGGGGTTGCCCAAGTTTTGGGCAAACCCGGGATCAGCGCAGTCGCAGCCCTTGGGTTTCAGGCAGTCCGCTCATCAAATTGAGGTTCTGGACCGCGGCCCCGCTGGCGCCCTTGCCCAGATTGTCGAGCACCGCGATCAGCCGCGCCTGGGCTCCGTCGGGCGAGCCGCAGACGTAGAGATCGAGTCCGTCCCAACCGGGCGCGTCGCCGCGCAGTAGCAGTTCCTCGGGCGCGTCCTCGTGAACGTGGACCACCGCACTATCCCGGTAATAGTCCTTGAGCAGATCGCGCAGCCCGTCGACCGGGGCGGCGTGGTGCATCAGGCTAAGGTGCAGCGGCACCTCGACGATCATCCCCCGGTGCGCCGCGACGACGGCGGGAGCGAACAGCGGCGGATGAGCAAGCCCTGCGACATGCTGCATCTCGGGAACGTGCTTGTGCCCCAGCGCGAGCGCGTAGTCGCGAAAGGCAATCCCCGGATCGCCCTCGAACCGGGCGATCAGGGCCTTGCCCCCGCCCGAATAGCCCGACACCGCGTGGCAGGTGTAGGCCCAGTCGCCGGGGATCAGGCCTTGGCGCACCAGCGGCGCGACGAGCGCGATGAACCCGGTCGAATAGCATCCCGGATTGGAAACCCGCGCGGCGCCGGCGACCTTGTCGCGGCCGACGATCTCGGGGAAGCCGAAGGTCCAGGCCGGATCGACGCGGTGCGCGCTCGAGGCATCGATCACGCGCGTCTTGGGGTTGTCGATCAGCCCCGCCGCCTCGCGCGCCGCATCGTCGGGCAGGCACAGGATCACAAAGTCCGCGGCGTTGAGGGCCTCGCGCCGCTTGGCGATGTTCTTGCGCGCATCCTCGCCCAGCGCGATCAGGGTGAACTCGCTGCGCCCGGCAACGCGCTCGGCGATTTCGAGCCCGGTGGTGCCGACCGCCCCGTCGATGAACAGTGCGGCGCTCACGAGATCCGGCTCACAGGACGCGCCGCCGGCTGGTGATCCCGCCCTCGCGCCGCGCCGCCACTTCGGCAAGCGGTTCGCGCACGACCATTCCGGCGGCGAGGCTGGCATGGATCAGCGTGTCCGCATCCTCGAGCACGCCGACATGGCCGACGAAGAACACCAGGTCGCCGCGCCGCGGCGTATCGTCTTGCTCCAGCGCATGCCCGGCACTGGCTTCCTGCTGATCGCTGTCGCGCGGCAGGTTGTAGCCCGCGCGGGCGAACGCGATCTGCATCAGCCCCGAACAATCGATCCCCGCGCCCCCGCGCCCGCCCCACACATAGGGCGTGCCGAGCCGCTCTTCGGCCACGATCACCGGATCGGCGTGCGGGTACACCGGTTTGGGATGCGCCGCAGGATCGCCGAGCACTTCTTCGGGCAGATACCCCAGATAGCAGTCGTGCGCGCAGTAACCCCAGGCCCAGCCGCCGGCATAGTCGAGCACCATGAACCGCTCGCCTTCGAGCAGTTCGCTGCCCGCTTCGGCGTCATCGCCCTTGGCCTTGCGCAGCAGCGCGTGCGGCACCGCCAGCGCGCGTTCCATCGGCACGACGTAATGCGGCGCGAACAGCTTGCCGGCCAAAGCGATGTCCGCCAGATCGCCGCGGATCGCCGTCGTGCGCGGATCGCGCCGGGGCGATGGGCCCAGGAGCTGGTACTGTCCGGCAAACGGAGGAGCGGCGGCGGTCACGTCAGTTCGGGTCCCCGGGGGCGAAGTGCCGGGCGCTTATAGCGCGGGACGGTTGAGGGCAAGTTAGCGCGGGGGGCGGCGGCAAGCCATCGGCGCAGCGCGGGCAGAATTCGCTTGCCAGCGGTCAGAGGAAAAGCGTTGATGGCGCCATGCGTATTCCCATTCTCGCCGGCGTGCTTTTCGCTGCCGCCACGCTCTCCGCCCCGCTCCCCGCCCAGGCACAGGATAATACCGCGAACCTGCTTCGGCGGCTGTCCGAAGCGCCTGGGCCACCGGGGTTCGAGGAAGCGGTGCGCAAGATCATGGTGCCCGAACTGCGCGCGGTAACCGACGAAATCAGCTATGACGGGCTGGGCTCGGTCATCGCGCGGCAGGGCAACAGCGGTCCGCGCATCATACTGGATGCGCACATGGACGAGCTCGGCGGGATCGTGCGCCGCACCACGCCCGATGGATTTCTCAGCATGCAGATGCTTGGCGGCTGGCTCGACCAGGCGCTGGCCGGGCAGCGCTGGATCATCATCGGCGCGAAAGGTCCGGTCCACGCGGTGACCGGCATCCGCGACATCCATCTTACTTCGGCGGACGAGCGCAACCGGCTGATCCCGCGCGACGCGGTGTTCCTCGATGTCGGCGCGCGCACCGCTGCGGAGGTGGAGGCGCTCGGAATTGGTCCGGGCGACCCGGTCGTTCCCGACAGCGATTTCGCGATCATGAACGGGACCGGCAATTATCTGGGCAAGGCGTGGGACGACCGCGTCGGCTGCGCAGTGCTGATCGAGGCGGCGCGACGCTTGCGCAGCAGCGGACACCCCAACCAGGTGTTTTTCGCGGCCACAGTGCAAGAGGAAATCGGCCTGCGCGGCGCGCGCGCTTCGACTGCGATCATCAAGCCCGACATCGGAATCGCCATCGAGGGCGGCGTGACCGGAGATTCAGGCGGTGCGCACGCCGAGGAAAGCCAGGTCAAGCTGGGCTCAGGGCCGGGAATGTTCCTCTACGATTCCAGCGCGCTCCCCAACCGCAAGCTCGTGGCACTGGTGCGCGACACCGCGCGTGCCAAGGGGATCGCGCTGCAAGTCGATCTGGTTCAGGGCTACGGCGACGATTCAGCGGAAATGCAGACCGTGGGCGGCGGTGCCCCGACGATCAACCTGGTCGTCCCCGCGCGATATACGCATGTGCACAACGGGATCATCAACCGCGGCGATTTCGACGGCATGGTCGATCTGGTGGTGGCGTTGATCCAGCGGCTCGACACGCGCACGGTGGCGCAGCTCAAGGATTTCAGTCCCGAGTAGCGCCCAGCGCGCCCCGGCAAACGCCTTGGCCTTACCCGAACCGCGTCTGCAGCATCCGCCAGGCGGCGCGCAGGCCGAGCGCCTCGCCGCCCTTGGGACGGCCGGGCTTGGCCACCGGGCGCCAGGCAAATGTATCGAAGTGCGCCCAGTCGATCCCCTCGCCAACGAACCGGTCGAGGAACAGGCCCGCGACGCTGGCTCCAGCGAACCCGTTGCTTGGCGCGTTGTTCAAGTCGGCGATGTCGGACTTGAGGAACTCGCGGTAGCTTTCGGGCAGGGGCAGCCGCCAGCACGGATCGTCGACGTCGAGCCCGGCGGCGAGCAGCGCAGCGGCGGTGGCATCCTCGCGCGCCATCAGCGCGGGCAGATCGGGGCCGAGTGCGACGCGCGCCGCGCCGGTCAGCGTGGCGAAGTCGATGATCAGCGCGGGGGCTTCCTCGCTCGCGCGGCATAGCGCATCGCCGAGCACGAGCCGCCCTTCGGCGTCGGTGTTGCCGATTTCGACGCTCAGCCCGGCGCGGCTCGCCAACACATCGCCGGGGCGAAAGGCGTTGCCCGAGATCGCATTCTCGACCGCGGGGATCAGCAGGTGGAGCCGCACTTT
>JANXSP010000010.1 GCA_025356575.1 Novosphingobium sp. | reverse complement strand
CGGGGTTGCGCCAGCATTACCGAGTCTATCCGGATCACTTAGCGGGCTTGCTTTCAGCTCCTGCGCTGCCTAGCCAACACTGCAGATGGACCGGCGTCGACACGGTTGGGGAGCGCACAGAGTGAGGATCGGGCGGCTGTTGCAAGGACTGGTTGCGGCGGCTCTCGTCGCGCCGCTGGGCGGGTGTAGCGAAGGCCCTGCGGTATCGGCACGGATGGAAGCGCCGGCGGCCTCGGCGGCGCGCCGGCTCGACCTGCTTGCCGCGCAATACGTGCAGCTCCAGCTCGCCATCGGCAAGCACGAGGACGGCTACATCGATGCCTATTACGGTCCCAAGGCGTGGGCGACTGCGGCGCATAGCGACCCGCGGGACGTGCCGGCGCTGCGCCGGGCCGTGGCACGCCAGCGGGCGGCACTGGCAGAACTGACGCTGCCGCTCGCGCGCGATGCGCTGCTGTCCCGGCGACTGCGTTTCATCGACAACATGCTTGTCGCCGCGGACACCCGCCTGCGCATGATGGCGGGCGAGAACCTGCGCTTTGTCGACGAGGCGCGCGGGCTCTATGCGGTCGAGGTCCGGCCGCGGCCGCTGTCCGCGTTCGATCCCGTAATAGCGGCGATCGAGCGGCTGGTTCCACCGGCGCGCGGCAGCACCGCCACCCTCGCCGAGCGCGTAACCGCACTGCGCAACGCGAGCAACGTGCCCACGGCGCGGGTCAGACCGTTTTTCGAAGCCGCGATTGCCGCGTGCCGCGCCCGCACTCTGGCCCACATCACCATGCCGAGCGACGAAAGTTTCACGCTCGAGCTGGTGACGGGCAAGACATGGGGCGGTTACAACTATTACCAGGGCGGCGATCACAGCCTGATCCAGGTCAATACCGATCAGCCGGCGCGTCTATCCCGCGGGCTCGATCTCGGCTGCCACGAAGGCTATCCGGGGCACCATGTGCTCAACACCTTGATCGAGGTGAACCTGGTCAAGGGGCGCGGATGGATCGAACATAGTGTCCAGCCGCTGTTTTCCCCGCAGGCGCTGCTGGCCGAGGGCTCGGCCAATTACGGGATCGAACTGGCTTTCCCGGCGCACGAGAAGGCCGCGTTCGAGACGACGACGCTGGCGCCGCTGGCCGGGATCGACCCGGCCTTGGCGCAGCGCAACGTGGCGCTTGCCGCGTTGCTCGAACAGCTAGCCGACGTGCCCACTACGATCGCCCAGCTTTTTCTCGATGGGGAAATCGGCCGGATGCGTGCGATCGAACTGACCCAGCATTATTCGCTGGTCGACGCGGCACGCGCTGCCAAGTCGATCGCCTTTGCCGAACAATACCGCAGTTACGTGATCAACTATTCGCTCGGCCAAATGCTAGTGCGCCGGTATGTCGAGCGCGTCGGCGGGGCCGATCCGGACAAGCGCTGGGCCGCGTTCGCCGGACTGCTGAGCGAGCCGGTGCTGCCATCCGATCTGGCGCCCTAGACGGTCACCAGACGCCGGTGTTGGGCATGCTCGCCCACGGTTCGGCGGGGGGCAGGCTCCCGTCCTGGAGCAGCTCGATCGAGATTCCATCGGGGCTGCGCACGAATGCCATGTGTCCATCGCGCGGCGGGCGGTTGATGGTAACTCCGGCGTCCAGCAGCGCCTGGCACGTCGCGTAGATATCCTCGACCCGGTAGGCGAGATGGCCGAAATTGCGGCCGTCGGCGTAATCCTCGGGATCCCAGTTGTGGGTGAGTTCGACCTCGGCAACCCCGTCCTGCCCCGGCGCGGCGAGGAAGATCAGCGTGAAGCGGCCCTGCTCGCTGGAAAAGCGGCGGGTTTCCTCGACCCCGAACAACTTGAAAAACGCGACTGTCGCGTCGGGATCGCTGACCCGGATCATGGTGTGGAGAAATTTGGTCACGACGGGTTCTTCCGGATGGAGTGAACCGCGGACGTAGCCCGGTTACGGCGCGAATAAAAGCGCAAGCCAGACAAGCTGGGGCCCGCCAATCGCGGTTGCGAAAGACGGGCCCTGCCTGCAAGATTCCATGATCGACCGAGCGGTCAGAACGTCAGCTTGAGCGTCCCGACAACGGTATCGTCCGAGTATTTCTTGATCGAAGTGCCATCGACCCCGACATAAGCAGCGCCGATCGAAAGTTTCGGCGTGATGTTGAACGACGCGCCGAGCGAATAGTCGAACCCGCCATCGTAATGGACGGCGCCGGTGGCGAACTTGGGCGACAGCGCGCCCTGCGTGTAGCCAAGATGCGCCAGCACCGAGATCGGCGTTGCCGGAATGCCCGCGCTGAGCTCGCCGTAGACGTAGATGTTGTCGTCCTTCTTGCCGTTACCGTCGAAGTCGAGCGCGGCCTGCTTCCAGGCATAATTGGCGCCCAGCTTGGCGCTGACTGGCCCGATTGTCTGGGTCAACGACGCGTAGGGCTCGAAAAATTCGGCCTTGCCAAAGTGGCCGCTGGGGTATGCATAGTACAGCAGACCGCCATCGAACACGAGGCCCGGGGAAACCGTACCCGTCCAGCCGCCGTAGAGATCGAGCTCCTGGCTGCCGTAGGTCTTGTCGGGAATGACGCCGAGGTTCGAGAAATCGGTCGAGGACGACCAGAAGCCGACGTAGAAGCCGCTCGAATGGTTGATGTTGACCGAACCCTGGATCGCCGGGTCGCCCGCTGACTGCGAAAGGCCGCGGAAGCGGTAGTCGCTGACGAGAGCGACGTTGCCGGTAACCGTAACCGCCTTGGGCGGATCGGTAGCGTCGGCAAGCGCCGGATTAGCAGCCAGCAACGAGCCAGCAAGAGTCGATGCGGCAATGATGCCGCGGACTGACGTGAACATAGCAATCTTCCTTAAATGGATGTCGCTTTGTCCCACCTGCTCCCTGCAGCACGATTCGTTGCGATCAATGCTTGCCGGACGACACAAAAATGCACATGCTTGCTGCATTGCACAAGAATAATCGGCGCTCTAACTTCCGACAGTGCTTTACCTGTGACGTTTTCGCATCACACGCATTCGGCCATCGGTCGGGCGCGGAGCTACCAAGGTTGTGCGGGCGCCGCCCGCGACCTATATCGCCGCGCGAGCAAAATGCCATGATCCGTCCCTTCCGCAATCCCTTCCGCGCTGCGCCGGCGCCTAGCGCCGCTTCGGTGCCCGCGGGTGAACGCATCTATGCGATCGGCGACATTCATGGCCGGCTGGACCTGTTCGCCGCGCTGATTACGGCGATCGAAGCCGACGACGGGGCTCAACAGCGCGCCGAGACCACCGTTGTCCTGCTGGGCGATCTGATCGACCGCGGGCCCGAGAGTGCCGGGGTGATCGCCGCAGCGCGGGCCTGGCAAACGCGGCGCAGGGTCCGTATCCTGATGGGCAATCACGAAGAGATGTTCCTCGGTGCGCTGCTCAAGCTCGATGTGCTGCGCCACTTCCTTCGCTTCGGCGGGCGCGAGACGGTCCTCAGCTATCCGGTGGACCGCGATGCCTACAACAGCGCGACGCTTGAACAGACCCAGGCGATCATCGCCGCCGCGGTTCCTGCCGCCGACCTCGCGTTCATTCGCGGGTTCGAGGATGCCATTGCCATCGGCGACTATCTGTTCGTCCACGCCGGGATTGCCCCCGGGGTCGCCCTGGCCGAGCAGAAGTCGCACGACCTGCGCTGGATCCGCCATGAATTCCTCGATCACCGCGAAGACCACGGTCATATCGTGGTCCACGGCCATACCATCGCTCCCGACCCCGAGTTTCGCCGCAACCGCATCGGGATCGATACCGGGGCCTACATGCACGGCAAACTGACGGCGCTGGTGCTCGAAGGCTCGTCGCGGCGGTTGATTATCGCCGGCGACAACGACGGAACGATCGCTATCGAAACAAGGAACGCTGCATGAAGATCGCGATGGTCGGGGCTGGATATGTCGGGCTCGTATCGGGTGCCTGCTTCGCCGATTTCGGTCACGAAGTCGTGTGTATCGACAAGGACCCTGAAAAGATCGCGCGGCTCAATGCCGGCAAGATGCCCATCTTCGAGCCGGGACTGGAAGAACTGGTGGAAAGCAACGTGCGCGGCGGCCGCCTGTCGTTTTCGACCGACTTGACCGCCAGCCTCGCCGGCGCCTGCGCGATCTTCATCGCGGTCGGCACCCCCTCGCGCCGCGGCGATGGCCACGCCGATCTCTCGTTCGTCTATGCGGTGGCGCAGGAGATCGGCCCGCACCTGGAAGCCAACGCAGTGGTCGTGACCAAGTCGACCGTCCCCGTCGGGACCGGCGACGAGGTCGAGCGCATCTTGCGCGAATCGGGCGTGCAGCACCGGTTCGCCGTCGTTTCGAACCCCGAGTTCTTGCGCGAAGGCGCCGCGATCGGCGACTTCAAGCGCCCAGACCGCATCGTCATCGGCGCCGACGACGAATTCGGCCGCCAGATCATGCGCGAGGTCTATCGCCCGCTGTTCCTCAACCAGGCGCCGCTGCTGTTCACCAGCCGGCGCAGCGCCGAGCTTATCAAGTACGCGGCCAACGCTTTCCTGGCGACCAAGATCATGTTCATCAACGAAATGGCCGACTTGTGCGAGAAAGTCGGCGCGGATGTCCAGGACGTCAGCCGCGGGATCGGGCTCGACAACCGGATCGGCTCGAAATTCCTCCACGCCGGGCCCGGCTATGGCGGGAGCTGCTTCCCCAAGGACACGCTCGCTCTGCTCAAGACCGCCGAGGATTACGACAGCCCGACGCGGATCGTCGAGGCGGTGGTCAAGGCCAACGACAGCCGCAAGCGCGCGATGGGCCGCAAGGTGATCGAAGCGCTTGGCGGGATCGATGAAGCGCGTGGCAAGCGGGCCGCGCTGCTCGGCCTGACGTTCAAGCCCAATACCGACGACATGCGCGATTCGCCGAGCCTGGCGATCGCCCAGACGCTGATCGACGCAGGGGTCGAGGTAACGGCCTACGACCCCGAGGGTATGGACCTGGCTGCGCCGATGCTGCCCGAGGTGGGGATGAAGCCCGATCTCTACGCCGCGGTAGAGGGTGCCGATGCGGTCGTCCTGGTCACCGAATGGGACGCTTTCCGCGCACTCGACTTCCGCCGGATCGCGCAAACCGCACGGGGCAAGGCGTTCATCGACTTGCGCAACGTCTACGATCCCGCGGTCGTCCGCGCCGCCGGTTTCGACTATACGAGCATCGGGCGGGCTTAGGCTTTCTCCACTCGCGTGGAAGGC
>JANXSP010000177.1 GCA_025356575.1 Novosphingobium sp. | reverse complement strand
GCCCATCAACGCGAAGTGGCGTGGATCGTAACCCTGCTGCACCGAAATCATCCGCAGCGCGCCGAACATGTTCTCGTTGACGATGTCGATGATCCCGCGCGCCGCCGCCATCAGGTCGATGCCCAGCGCGTCGGCGATCGTCTGGACCGCGCGCTTGGCGCCTGCGCGGTCGAGCTTGAAGGTTCCGCCCAGCAGGTTCTCGGGCAGGTAGCCGAGCACGACGTTGGCGTCGGTCACCGTCGGCAGCGTGCCGCCCTTGCCGTAGGCGACCGGGCCGGGAACCGCGCCCGCCGACTGCGGACCGACGCGCAAGGCCTTGGTCAGTTCGGGGACATAGGCGATCGAACCGCCGCCCGCGCCCACGGTCTTGACGTCGAGCGACGAGGCGCGGACCGAGAGATGGCCGACCTCGGTCGTGCGCACGCGGCGCGGCTCGCCGTGCTCGATCAGCGCGACGTCGGTCGAGGTGCCGCCGACGTCGAGCGTCAGGATATTGCTGAGCCCGGCGTTCCTGGCCACCCACAGCGCGCCGGTGACCCCGCCCGCGGGGCCCGACATCAGCAGCGAGACCGGATGTTCCTCCGACTTCTGCGAGGACATCAGTCCGCCGTCCGAGCGCAGCAGCGACAGCCGCCCGTTCATCTCTACCGCCTCGAGCTTGCTCCGCAGCGAGCGCACGTAGCGCCCCACGATCGGGCGCACCGCGGCATTGGCGACCGTTGTCAGCGTGCGTTCGTACTCCTGCATCTCGGGCAGCACGACGTGGCTGAGCGAGATCGGGATGTCGGGCATGATCTCGGCGGCGAGCTGCGCCACGCGCAGCTCGTGCGCGCCATTGAGGTAGGCGTTGATCAGCGAGACGGTCAGCGCCTCGATCCCCTGCGCCTTGAGGCGCTCGAGCTGCTGGCGGATGTCGGCGTCGTCGGTCGGGCGCACTTCGCCGCCGAACGCGTCCATCCGGCCCTTGATCTCGACCGTGTCCTCGAGCCGGGCGAGCGGTTCCGGCTTGGGCCAGACGATCCACCCGGCCAGCCCGCCGGGCACGAAGCTGCGCGCGATCTGCATGATCTGGCGGTAACCCTCGGTGGTCACCAGACCCACGCGCGCGCCCTTGCCCTCGAGCATCGCATTGGTGGCGACGGTGGTGCCGTGGAGGAACACCTCGATCTCCCTGGGCGTGACCCCGGCGATCCGGCAGACTTCCTCGACCCCGGTAAGGATCCCTTCGGAACTGTCGTGCGGGGTCGACGGCGTCTTGGTGCGCCACGATCCGCCGCTGGCGTCATCGAACAGCAACAGATCGGTAAACGTGCCGCCTACATCGACGCCAAGACGATAACCCATGCTTATTCCTTAACCGCGCCGACGAGTGTGATCGGCGGCAGTTGATCTTTGAGGTAGACCGGATCGCGCGTTCCGCGGACGATCGCGCTGCGGTTGAACCCGGCGTCGACGAACGCCTGATCGTAGTCGAGCGACTTGAACCCGGCCGAGAACGGCTCGTTGGCGTTATCGCCGAACCAGCTGGTCAGGAGGTTGTCGAACGGGTCCGAGGCCGCGGTCGCGCCGCCGTCGTGGATCGTGATCCCGCCCGGCGCGAGCAGGCGGTGCGCTTCCTTGAACAGCCCGCGAATCACCGGCTGCGGGCACTCGTGCGTGACCAGCATCGATGCGATCACATCGAAATAGCCGTCGGGGAAATCGGTCGCGGTGGCGTCCTGCTGACTGAAGTGCGCCGCGATCCCGAGCGATTCGGCGCGCCCGTGGGCATAGCGCACTTGCGGCCCGCCAACGTCGATGCCGTAGACTTCGGCGTCGGGAAACGCTTCCTTCCACGGCAGCGTGGTGAAGCCGGGCCCGCAGCCCATATCGAGGATGCGTCTGGGTTTCAGGTCGGGGTAGGTTTCCTTGACCCACGCGGCTTGCGCCACGCCCAGCCCGTCGTTGCGCGCGCCCAGCCCGCCGAACGCGAAGACGTGTACGCCGCGGTCATAGAGCGCGCCGGCGAAGGTGTCGTCCGGGGCCAGTTCGGTGTGGAAATTGCCCGGCATGACGTGGATGTCGACCGCATCGATATAGCGCGGGATCGCCAGATCCGGGTTGCTGCGCACCGTGCCGAGGTCGCCCGGCTTGGGCTTGGCGGCTTCATCGATCGTATCGAGCTGGCGTTCGATGCTTTCGCCGACGGTATCCCACAGCAGTTCCTGCGCGGCGCGGCCGACGACGTTGGCGCCGCGATAAAAAAAGCTGCGCTGCATCAACTCGCGCGCCTCGCGCACCGTCTCGGGCTCGCGGCCATGTTTGGCCACGAACGCGGGGCGTGCAGCCTCCTGGTAAACCGTGCGCATGCCGGGAAACAGCTGCGTGGTGAACGCCTTGCGCAGGGTCGAGACGAAGGCATAGCGCGCGGCTTCGTCGTGGGTTTCGCTGGGGAGCAGTGCGTGGCGTTCCTGGAACATGGCCGTCTCCTTAAACAAGCGTGGCAAGGCCGGCGGCTTCGACCGCGGCGGTGATGAGATCGTGATCGACTTGCGGCAGCCCGCCCGAGATCGCCGCCGCGCCGACGGTCACCCCGTCGCGCTGGACGACCACCCCACCGCCCAGCGGAACGAAGGCGCCCGCAGTGGCGCCCGACAGCGCGGCGACCCCGCACGGATCGGTGAAGACCTTGGACAAATGCATGGTCGCGCGGTTGAAGCCCAGCGCGGTGCGCGCCTTGCCCAGCGCGGTATCGACCCCGAAGATGCCCTGCGCGTCGCTGCGCATCGCCAGGCGGATGTGCCCGCCCGCATCGGTGATTACGACCGACATCACGCTGAGGTTCTGCGCTTGCGCCAGCGCAAAGGCGTGGCGGGCAATGCTGCTCGCGTCGTCGAGAGTCAGCGTCACGATACCACCTCCGCCAATGGCGCCGCGCCGGTATCGGTCGCGGCATCGCGGCCCTCGGTAATCACGCGGAACACCCGGCTGAGCATTGCCTCGCGATTGGCTTCACGAACCGCGTGGCGCAACGGCGTAAGCTCGTAGGCCTCGATCGCTGCACTAGTGATCGCGCCGCCAAGTTCGGCCACCGCCTCGTGTGTATCGACCCGGTCGCGCAGCGCCGAGACTTCGCTCATCAGCGCGACCAGCATGATCATCACCCGGTCGACGTCGCCTGGCTCGAGGTACGCGGGCCGCGCCTGGCCGCGCGCGAAGCGGCGGCGCGGCTGGCGCACCTGATCCGGCTGACGCGGCGGAGTATCGGGCTGGTCCATGCGGCCACTTCTATGCGCGCGCACCGGGGCGGCAAATCGGCACCCGCCCCCTAACCGCCATGCGGGGAAGGCGTGATCACCGCGCGCCAGCTGTCCGCCAGCGAGGGATCGCCGCGGCCCTTGTACACGGCCTGCGCGGGGTAGGGGAAGGCCGGCCGGGCGAAGCGGATCTGGTCGGCCGGACGCGGCCAGATCGGCGCAACGTAAGTCACCCCGCGCCAGTCGAAGTTGTAGCCCATCAGCATCTCGGGCGCCTGGCCCTTCTCGGTCCAGTTCTCCAGCGCGGTGAGGAAGTCGATGTTGTCCGCGCCGTCGCCATCGGACGAGCAGTGGCGCATCCCGGGAACGGCATAGAAGCGAAAAAACTGTTTGGTCTTTTCATAGCCGCCCATCGTCCGCGCGACGGTTTCGTAGAAATCGACGGTGCCCATCGGCACCACCGAGGTATCGCTCCACCCCTGAAACCCTATGAACTTGCCCCCGGCGTTGTCGAACAGCCGGAAGTCGGGATTATCGGCACGGTAGAGTGCTTCGTTGATATAAAGCCGCTGCGGATCGCGGTCGAAGTCGAGGTCGTTCAGCGTCCACTCGGGCCCTTTGCTCGGGTTGAAGCCGATGTAGCGGTACACGTTGGCGATGAAGTCGCGGTACTGTGCCTTGCGCGTGGGCCCGTCGATATAGTCGCCGATCCAGTTGAGTTCGGAGCCGCGCATCAGCCCGCCCTGATAACCGATCGCGCGGCCCCGGCTGTCGTGCGGCCCAGCGTACATCTTGCGTGCGGCGGTGACCTGTTCGGGGGTGAAGCACACCCCTGCGCCGGTCTCACCCGGCTTGCACTGGATGCTGACCGGATCGAAACGGCACAGTCGCGCGTCGCCGATCAGCCCGTCCCTGAGTCCGTCGTTCATGTCGCAGGCGCCCACGACCGCCCCGTGAAGTAGCTTCGCGTCGGGAATGCCGAGAATTTCGCTATGATCGGCGCGGATCGCGGCGAGCACCGACCACGCGATCTGGACCGCCGATCCGGTCTCGTTCAGCGGCGGCGAACCGCCGACGATCCCGGCGAAGTCGGTCGGGTAGAACTCGGCCTCGTGGAACGCCTGGCGCCCCCCGGTCGAACAGCCCCAGAAGTAGTTCCACCGCGACGGCGTGCCGTAATACGCCGCGACTACCGCCTTGCCCGCGAGCGACGCGACATGCGTGCTGCGGAAGCCGAAGTCGCCCTGGAGCTGGATGTTGTTCGCGCCCCAGCGCCAGTCGCCGACGTTGCCCTGGTGGCCCATGTCCGAGCCCAGGCAGGCATAGCCGCGGCGCAGCGGATCGTCGCACCAGAACAGCCTGGTCGTCCCGCAGCCCCCGCCGCAGCCGCCCTGGAGGTATTTGCCGTTCCAGCCGCTGGTCGGGAGCACGATCTTGAAGCCGATCGTGGGGGTGATCACGCCTTCGACCTGGCACACTTCGCGCTTGTCCGGCCCGTAGGTGATGATTGCTGCGGCGGTGATGCTCATCGGCGCGTCGGCAACGTGCGAGAAGTCGGTGCTGCGCAGCGCGGCGCAATTTTCCGCCGGGGTCGCCGCCAGCGCGGGAGCCGCGGCGATGCTCAACAATCCGGCGAAAAGCAGCGACAACAGGCGGATCATGGCGCGGGCACTCACGGGTCAGGGAGACCATGACAGACTGGCGCGCCCATCGGCAAGCGCAGCGCTGCTCACCGCCGCCAACCGCCATTCGGAGGTCCGGCGGGGGGCTGTTGCCCGTTAGGCGGTTCGCCTGTCGTGTGCGAGACCGACCGAACAGGAGCAACGCATGGCAACGATCGCCGCCGCACCCCGCCACGAGCCCGCGGGTCTATCGCGCGGGGCGATGATCGCCTGGGGGATCGGCACGCTCGGCCCCGTGACGGTGCTGACCGCGACC
>JANXSP010000112.1 GCA_025356575.1 Novosphingobium sp. | reverse complement strand
GACGTTACCGAGCTCGACTGGTGGCAGGCGTGGTCGCGCGATCGGCTCTCGCTCACCGCCCTGCCCGCGATCCACTTTTCCGGACGCGGCGCATTCGATCGCAACGCCACGCTGTGGGCCAGCTTCGCGATCGCCGCGGGACCGCGCAAGGTGTGGTTCGGGGGCGACAGCGCCGCGGGTCCGGTGTTTGGCGAAATCGGCGCGCGCGCAGGGCCGTTCGATCTCGCACTTGTCGGGATCGGTGCCTATACTCCCAGCGCGATCATGCGGGCGGTCCATGCCGATCCCGAAGAAGCCGTGACCATGGCCCGCGCCCTGCGCGCCCGCGCCGCGGTGGGCATGCACTGGGGCAGCATCATGCTCACCCCCGAAGACCCGTTCGAGGCGCCGCTCCGGTTCCGCCGCGCCGCGCTTGAGCAGCAATACGGTGAGGAGAATGCGTGGATCATGGCAATTGGCGAAGTGC
This sequence comes from Novosphingobium sp., assembly GCA_025356575.1. Classification (GTDB taxonomy): domain Bacteria; phylum Pseudomonadota; class Alphaproteobacteria; order Sphingomonadales; family Sphingomonadaceae; genus Novosphingobium. Next base: position 1,822 of record JANXSP010000112.1, on the reverse strand, counting down.
GAGGGTTCTGACACGCACGCTGCGCGCGGTTCTACCAGAGCCCGAGCACACCCTTAAGCCGTTCGAACACCGCCGCGGTGGCCACCCCCACGCCGCGCTTGAACACCAGCGGCATATTGGCGATTGCCTGCGGCTGCGCGGTCAGATCGCCCGCAATCACCACGATATCGGCGCGCTTGCCTGCGGCAAGCGTGCCCACTTCCGCCTCGCGCCCCAAAAACCGCGCTCCGTTCTGCGTCATGATATGCACCGCTGCGGTAACGGTGAACCCCGCTTCGAGCAGCAGCGCGAATTGGCGCTTGGCCGAAAATCCGGGCACGACCCCGCCGATGCCGGTTGGATCGCTGCCTGCAAGCAGCAATCCGCCCGCGTCGGCGAACGCTTTTTCCAGCCGCATCGTCGCCAGCAGCAGGCGATGTTCGTGCAGCCCCGCCGCAGGCTGCGCGTAAAGCCGCGTCCTGCGGCGCAAGTAATAGGCGCGGTAATCGGCGGTCAGCGGCGCGAGTGCTGACTCGCCCGCATCGCCGTGCTGCGGATCGAACGCCTCGAACACGGGCAGCGTCGAAGTCAGCGCGACGTGGCGCGCGACCAGTCGGGCAATCAGCGCGCGCGCTGCCGGAGCATCGACCGCCAGATCGCCCAGCGCAGTCTCGGCAGCCTGGTCGGCTGGGCAGGCGTCGGGCTTCTTGTCGGGATCGAAATCGGTCGCCGCGGCAAAGCCGTGCTCGAGATTGTCGATACCCAGGTCCGCCGCCTCGGCATAAGTGACCGCGCACAGGTGCCCGGTGATCTTCATGCCGTGGCGGTGCGCGGCGGCGATCGCGGCGGCCAGCTGCGCGCGCGTCAGATGCATGTAGGCCTTGAATGAGGTCGCGCCCTGCCCCGCCCAGTAATCGACCATGCGCGTGACCTCGGCCGGGTTGGCGAGTTGCGGCATGGTCAGCGTAAAAGCGCCGCGCCCTTCCAGATAGGGTGCGGTCACGTCGATATCGGGGCCCAGCCGGGTGCCAGCGGCGATTTCCCGTGCCAGATTTATGTCGGCATAGCCATTGACCGACCCCGCGGTGCGGATCGTGGTCTCGCCGCCCGCAAGGTACAGCAGCGACATGCTGAGCGGAAATCCCAGATATTCGCGGGTCGAGGGGTAGAACAGATGTTCGTGAACCATCACGAAGCCGGGCAGCAGCGTCTTGCCCGTCATGTCGAGCACCAGCGCCCCCGCGGGCACCGCGATCTGCGCCGCGTCGCCCAGCGCGGCGATCCGCCCCGCCGCTACCACCAACGTCTGGTCGACGCGCGCGGGAGCGCCGGTCCCGTCGATTACCGCGGCGTGCGTCAGAGCGATCACCGGCTGGTCGTAAGTCACCAGTCCGGCGCTGACGGGTTCGAGCACCGGCGCCGCGGGTGAAGGAAGGGCTACGGTGGGGGCGGCCATCGCTGGCCCTGCGCCCAGCGCCAGCGCCAGCGCGGCCAGCCCCGAAATGGGCATGGATAGTGCGTTCATCGTCATCCGCCCTTCCCCCGTTGCGGCCAGAGCATGGCACGCGCCGCGCGCGAGGGGAAGCGCGCTCAGAACGGGATCGGCGCGCCGTCCCACGCGAAGAAACCGCCGCTGTCGCCGCTCGCCAGCCGATCGATCACGCGCAACAGATTCTTCGCGCTCGCATCCGGGCTCAGCGTCTCGCGGCCTCCCACGAACGGCGCGGTGAGCGCGGTTGCCACGGTTCCCGGATGCAGCGCGGCGATCACCGCCAACGGATGCGTGCGCCGCGCCTCGACCGCGATCGTGCGGACCAACTGGTTCAGCGCCGCCTTGCTCGCG
>JANXSP010000058.1 GCA_025356575.1 Novosphingobium sp. | reverse complement strand
GCGGGCGGGGGGAGCGCGGCAAGCGCAGCGCTGGCTACATCGGCGCGCGTTTGCGCCGCTTGTGCCTGGGCCTGCGCAGCGCCGAGCTGAGTCTCGAGCGAGCCGATCCGCTGCGCCATCCGCGCCATCTCGGCACGCATTTGCGCCAGCTGCTCGGCAACACTCGGCTCGGGCGCGATCTGCGCACGGGCCGGCACCGCAATCAGGCCGGTGCTCGCCAGCAGGACAACGGCGATGATCGATCCATGGCGCATCACTGTGTCCTCCCAGACTGCGGCCAACGCGATTCGTTATCGAACCCGAGCAGCCGTGTTACAGTTATGTGACAACCCCCTGTCACATAGCGGACGCTACGGCGAGGGGCGGCTGCGCAATCGCGGTTGAAAGCCCGCCCCGCCCGTGCCATTCCGCGCCACGTTTTGCGCTGCGGCATGCGTTGCGCGCGCCTCACTCATCATAATCGGAGCCCGCTGCCATGACCATCTCGTTCGAAAACCGCGTTGCCATCGTCACCGGCGCCGGCGGCGGCCTGGGGCGCGCCTATGCGCTCGAGCTGGCCAAGCGTGGCGCCAAGGTGGTGGTCAACGATCTTGGCGCCGCGCGTGACGGCACCGGGCATTCCGACGCCGCGCTCAAGGTGGTTGAGGAAATCCAGGCGGCTGGCGGCACCGCGATGTCCAACGGCGGCAGCGTCACCGAATACGAACAGATGGTCGAAATGGTCGCCAAGGCGAAAGAAGCCTGGGGCGGGGTCCACGTCCTGATCAACAATGCCGGAATCCTGCGCGACAAAAGCTTCACCAAGATGGAGATGGCCGACTTCAAACTGGTCGTCGATGTCCACCTCAATGGCTCGGCCAACACCACCAAGGCGGTGTGGGACCTGATGCGCGAGCAGAACTATGGCCGCATCCTGATGACCGCGTCGTCGACGGGGCTGTTCGGCAATTTCGGCCAATCGAACTATGGCGCGGCCAAGCTCGGCCTCGCCGGGCTGACCAAGACGCTGTATCTCGAAGGCGCCAAGAACAACATCCGCGTCAACACCATCGCGCCCGTTGCCGCCACGCGGATGACCGAGGACCTCGGCATGCCCGAGGCGATGTTCAAGGCGCTGAGCCCTGAAAACGTCGCTCCCGCCGCGCTCTTCCTGGTGAGCGAGGACGCGCCGACCAATATGATCATCGGCGCGGGCGCGGGCGCCTTCCACGCCGCCTACGTCACGCTGACCCCTGGGATCGCCCTGCCCCACGACCAGCGCACGCCCGAAGGCGTGGCCGCGGCGTGGGACCAGATCATCGCGCGCGACGGTGAGATTGTCCCGCAAACCGGCGGCCAGCAATCGGCGGTGGTGATGGCGGCGCTCGGCAAGATCGGCGGGCTTGAGGCTTAACTTGGCGCGCGGTGTCGCGACGGGCGCCGGGGTTGCCGGCTAGCGCAGCCGAGACGCGCCCGCCGAGCGCTTCCGCGCGATCCTGACGCTTACCCCTCGACCACCTTGAGCAGCTTGCGCTCGAGCGGGTAGAGCACTCCGCCCAGTTCGTGCCCGCGCTTGAGGATTTGGCCGCCTTCGCCGTAAAGCGCCCACATGCCCTGGCGCTGGCGTAGCGCCGGACGCTTTTCGATGCGCGCGGTCGGGCGTTCGGCGGTCCGCCGGAAGCCGCAGAACGAGGCCGCATCGCTGCCGAAATCGATCGCATAATCGCGCCACTCGCCCGCCGCGACCATCCGTCCATAAAGATCGAGGATGCGCTGCAGCTCGATCCGGTCGAACGCGATCTGGAGCGGTGCAGCTGTCGGAAAGGCCAGGATCGTTGCGCCGCCGCGCCGCGGGCCCGGCCCTTCTGCGAGCATTCGCGCTAGTTCCGGCTGCGTTTGCGCGGGGCTGGAGCGGCTGCGCCGTCGCGCGCGCGGCTGAGCGCGGCAAGGTCGCCGCGCAACGCGGCGACTTCGCGCTCAAGCTCCTCGAACCGCTCACCGCCGGGTTCGCACGGCTCGCGGCAGGGGGTACCGTAAGGGATGAAATCGCGCTGCCAGGTTTCGGCCGCGACGAGCGTCGAGCGCGCTTTCACCCCGACCATCGTTGCGCCTTCGGGGACATCGTCGGTCACCACCGCATTGGCGCCGACCCGTGCGCGCGGACCGACGATCACCGGTCCGAGGATCTGCGCCCCCGAACCGACGATGACGTTATCGAGCAGGGTCGGATGGCGCTTGCCCCCGATCCCGTTGGCCGGGTTCGTCCCGCCCAGGGTAACGCACTGATAGATCGTGACATTGTCTCCGATCTCCGCCGTTTCCCCGATTACCGTGAAGCCGTGATCGATGAACAGGTGCCGCCCGATCGTGGCGCCTGGGTGGATGTCGATTGCGGTGAGGAACCGAGCGATGTGGTTGACCAGGCGGGCGAGGAAGAACAGCCGACCTTCGAACAGCCAGTGTGCCACGCGGTGCAGCGCGACCGCGTGAAGCCCAGGATAGAGCAGGATTTCCCAGCGCGAGCGAGGCGCCGGATCGCGGGCCTGGATCGAGTCGAGATATTCGGTGAGGCGCGCAAACATCGTCCGGCTTTGTTCCAGTTTTTGCCGCTCAAAGCAAGCGCGGCTGCAGCGCCCCCTGCACACTCTCCAGCGCATCGCGCCACAACGCCTGCGTCGCGGGGGCCTTGCGCTCCAGACTTAGCCGATCGATCGCGGCGACCAGCGTCTCGATCTCGGCGTAGCTGCGCACGGTGCGCGGGACGAGGTAGGCCGCGGCGCCCTCGCCCAGCGCCAGCCCGCGCGCCTCGGCGTGCAGCGCGATCAGGTCGGCGAGCATGGCATCGTCGGGCGGGACGATCGCCAGGTGCAGCGCCGCTTTCAGCCGCGAGGCGAGATCGGGCAAGGCGATATCCCAGCCAGCCTCTCCCGCGCCGCCGATCAACAGCAGCGGGGTGCCGCTGTGCTGGGCGCGGTTCCAGCGATGGAACAACTCGGTCTCGTCGAGCCGATCGGCATCGTCGATCGCCTCGCCCTTGCCGTTCTCGGCAAACCACCGCGCGAGCAGCGACTTGCCCGAACGCGGCGGTCCGCCAAGCAGCGCGGTGCCGAACGGCCAGGAAGCGGCGTGGGCGAATGCTTCTACCGCGCGGCGATTGCCCGCCCCCACTACGATCCGCGTGGCGCTGCTGCCCGGCGATGCGGCCAGCGGCAAGGCGATCTGGTGCAACGCCCTAGCGCCGGATGCTGAGCGCGTTCGCTCCGGCGCTGACCTGCCAGCCGCGCGCCTGGAGTGCCGCGCGCAATGCGTCGATATCGCCGGCAAAGCTGACCCGCATTACCGAAGTGCCGCCGATCGCGATGCTCGAGGTCGATGCCCCCTGGACCCCGCCGGTACCGCGCACCGATGCCAGCGCTGCATCGACCGCCGCTGCATCGGGGGAAGCGAACTGGACCGTGAAGCTGGACACTGCCGCCGCGCTGGCGGTGGCCGATGCGCTGGGCGATGCCCCGGGGCTGACAGCGGCGCTGGTCGACGCCGCGGGGGCGGGCACGGCATCCGCTTGTCCCGCTGCGATCAACGCGACCAGCGCCGGGTCCAGCACCGGCCGGTCGTTATTGAGGGTCGGATCGGGGCGGAGGAGACCCGCGGTAAGCGCGCCCGAATAGATCTGGTCGAAGCGCAGGATCGCGGCGTTGAGCATCGGCCGCAGCCCGGTCTCGTCGTTGGCGCTCAGAGTAAAACTGTCGAGATAGGTGTCATCGGGCCCATAGCGCGCAGTGAAGGTCCCGCGGATCGGACCGCCCGGCCATTGGCGTTCGAGCCGCGCAATCGGCATGATCACATCGGCAGCGTTGAACTGATCGAGCACGTTGCGCCACCAGCTGCGGCTGCGGCGGGTCACCTGGCCTTCGGTCAGGAGCAGCGAATCGCCCCCCGAACCCGACGGACGGACGTAATCGATCGCACTCGCTCCCGCGCGGAACTCGGCCCAGGCGCGCTGCCAATCGCCGCGCACTTCGTAAAGCTGGGCAGTGCCGCCCGAATAGAGCAGTGGCAACACGAGCATCGGCGCCGAATGCGCCCGCTCGCCGTTGCCGCCAAGATACTGCCCGGCTCGGGTCCGGTCGAAGATTACCCCAAGCGTGGCGATGTACCGATGCGGGCCGAGCTGTTCGTTCTCGATTACCACCGCGGAAACCATCGATTCGATCTGCCCGTCGCCCATCGCCGGACCCTTGAGCAACGCCCAGCCCTTTTTCTGGGCCTCCTTCCACCCCGCAACGCGCGCCTCATCGGCGGTTTTGCCCGTCGTTTCGACCGTGATCCCGCCGATCTCGATGTCACCGGTGCTGGCCACCGGGGCGATCCCGCGGTCGCCCTCGATCTGCGCCAGCAGCCTGGCCGGGCCGACCAGCGCGAGCGCCGCAGCGAACGCGACGCCAAGCGCCAGCATCAGCTTGAGCGCGGGACCGGAGCGGCGCGACCGCGGCAAAGGCGATTGGGTGATTGCAGGCATCGGGGAAACCGCGGGCCTTTTGCCCAAAGGCGTCTGGAAATCCAAGCGCGAATGCGTAAGGCGGGAACGATGAGCCAGAAGTCGCCACCTTACACCCCCTCCTATACCTACGAAGCGGCCGGGGTTTCGATCGACGCGGGGAATGCGTTGGTCAAGGCGATCGGACCGCTGGTGCGCGCAACGCGGCGGCCCGGCGCCAATGGCGAGATCGGCGGGTTCGGCGGGTTCTTCGATCCGCGCGCCGCGGGCTACAAGGATCCGTTGCTGGTCGCGGGCAACGACGGGGTCGGGACCAAGCTCAAGCTGGCAATCGAATACAACCGCCACGATACCGTGGGCATCGATCTGGTCGCCATGTGCGTCAACGACCTCATCGTCCAGGGCGCAGAACCCCTGTTTTTCCTCGATTATTTTGCTTGCGCCAAGCTGGACAACGGGATTGCCGAGCGCGTCATCGCCGGGATCGCCGAGGGCTGCGTTATCGCCGGTTCCGCGCTGATCGGGGGCGAGACGGCAGAAATGCCTGGGATGTATGCCCCCGGCGACTATGACCTCGCAGGGTTCTGCGTCGGCGCGGTCGAGCGCGGCGAGCAGCTTACCGGCGACAAGGTAGCGGCGGGCGATGTCCTCCTCGGCGTGGCAAGTTCGGGGATTCATTCGAACGGCTACTCGCTTGTTCGCAGGCTGGCCGCGGACAAAAACTGGCGGCTCGATCGGCCTGCGCTGTTCGATGCCGACCGGCTGCTGATTGACTACATCGCCGAACCAACGCGGATCTACGTCGCCAGTGTCCTCCCCGCGGTGCGCCGCGGCAAGGTCCACGCGCTGGCCCACATCACCGGCGGCGGACTGCTGGAAAACATCCCCCGCGTGCTGCCCGCCGGGCTCCACGCGCATATCGACGCGGGGGCGTGGGAGCAGCCGCGGCTGATGGCGTTCCTCCAGGCGCAGGGCAACATCGAGCCCGGCGAAATGGCGCGAACATTCAACTGCGGCGTGGGCATGGTCCTGGCCGTCGCGGCCGCGGATGCCACCGCGGTCGCCGCCGAACTCACCGCCGCGGGCGAATGCGTCTTCACCATCGGCGATGTCCGGAGCGGCGCGCGCGGTTGCACCGTGACGGGCGGCGGCGATGTTTGGTGCACCCGCGAAGCCTGGAGCGCGACCCACCTTGCCTGACGGGCGCGCCCGGATCGCAGTGCTCATTTCGGGCGGCGGCACCAACATGGCGGCGCTGCTCTACGCGAGCCGCGCCGCGGACTGTCCTTACCAGCTCGTGCTGGTCGCGAGCAACAATCCCGCCGCCGCTGGGCTGACGCTCGCTCAGGCTGAGGGCGTCGCGACCTTCGCGCACGCGCACACCGGTCTTAAACGCCGCGAACACGAGGCGCTGATCGACCAGGCCGTCCGCGAAAGCGGAGCCGAGTACGTCGCACTTGCGGGGTACATGCGTATTCTCTCGCCCGCGTTCGTGCGCGGCTGGAAGGGGCGCATTGTCAACATCCACCCTTCGTTATTGCCCAAATATACCGGGCTCCAAACTCACGAGCGCGCGCTGGCGGCCGGGGACGGCGAAGCAGGATGCACGGTGCATCTGGTCACCCCCGCGCTCGACGAAGGTCCGGTGCTGGGCCAGACGCGCGTCGCGGTGCTGGCTGGCGACTCCGCGCAGACGCTGGCCGCGCGGGTGCTGATCGCCGAGCATCAGCTTTACAGCCGCTGCCTCGCCGCGCTGGTGAGCAAGGCACGCTCGCCCGAATATCTTACCGGGGAAGTCCGCGCCCGCGCGCTTGCCCTGGCCGAGGCGGACGAGGTCGTTTCGCACGGCATGGCCTGCTTCGGCATCGTCAAGGGCAAGAAGTTTGCCTATGTCTCCAACGACCACCACGGCGACGGCAAGGTCGCGCTGCTGGTCAAGATTTCCGGCGCCGACGAACAGGCGCAGCTGATCGAGTTCGATCCACCGCGCTACTTTCGCCCGGCCTACTTCGGCAACGACTGGGTCGGCATCCGCCTCGATCTCGGCGATACCGACTGGGACGCGATCGCCGAATGGCTCGAACGCAGCTGGTCCACAGTCGCGCCGAAACGGCTCACCGCGCTGCGCGACGCCGCCGCGCAGTTTTAGCCAGCTTAGCCGACGATTTCTTCGGTCTTGAAGAAATAGGCGATCTCGGTCGCGGCGTTTTCGTCGCTGTCGCTGCCGTGGACGGTGTTGGCTTCGATCGATTCGGCCAGTTCCTTGCGGATCGTCCCGGGGGCAGCGTCCTTGGGGTTGGTCGCGCCCATCGTATCGCGGTTGCGCTGCATCGCGTTCTCGCCCTCGAGCACCTGAACCACGACCGGGCCGCTGATCATGAAGTCGACCAGCTCGCCGAAGAACGGGCGTTCCTTGTGGACTGCATAGAAGCCTTCGGCCTGTTCGCGGCTCATGTGGATGCGCTTCGATGCGACGACGCGCAGGCCGGCTTCCTCGAGCATCTTGGTGACCGCGCCGGTCAGGTTGCGGCGCGTCGCATCGGGCTTGATGATCGAAAAGGTGCGGGTAACCGCCATGGGAAAGTCCTTGGGTGAGATCGGGTGTGCGGGGGTTGGGCGCCCCTAGCGGGGAACATCCAAACGGGCAAGGCTCGCGCTGACGGGCTTCAGGCGCGCTGTTCCCACTTGCCGCCCTCGCCCTGCTCCCAATAATGCCGCTCGGCCCCGTCGACCGCGTCGAGCGCACGCCACTGGCGGCGCGCGGCTTCGATCGTCTCTGCGCCGAACAGCAGGAATACGCGGGCAAAGCTGGCCGCCTCATCGCGCCAGACCCCGTCGGCGAGCGCCAAATACGCGGCGCCGTTGGCAGCCTCGGCGCGATCCGAGAGGAGGATCGGCTGGCGCGGGTCGTGCGCCGATCCGGCAAACCCGTTGGCGAGGAACGCGCCCCCGCCCCGCTCCCACAAGCCTTGCGCAAGCCGCGCGAGCTGGGCGTTGTCGCCGGACACCGCCAGCAGTCGCTCACCCGCGGCGAGCGTGCGCTCGGCAATCAGCGGGAGCACGGCCTCGGCCGAGTCGCGGTTGAGCTGGTAGAAATCCACGCGCATCAGACTGCTGCGCCCGCCCCGCGGCACCGATCCGAACAATACCGCACGTTGTCCCAGTCGCGCGCCCACTTCTTGCGCCACGCGAACGGACGGCTGCAGGCGGCGCAGATTTTGCTCGGCAAGTCGGCCTTGCGCTGCATCCGCGGCACGCCGGTTCAGCCTTCGAGCGTGTCGCGCACGAACCGGTCGAGCAGGCGCACGCCGTATCCGGTGGCGCCCTTGTCCCAGGTCGCACCCGCGCTGTCGGCCCAGACCATGCCCGCGATGTCGAGGTGCGCCCACGGCATGCCCTTGTCGACGAAGCGCTGGATGAACTGCGCCGCGGTGATCGACCCGCCATAGCGCGGCCCGACGTTCTTCATGTCGGCGATCGGGCTGTCGATCAGCTTGTCGTAGGCCGGAGCCAGCGGGAAACGCCACAGCTTGTCGCCGCTGGCGAGCCCCGCCGCGGTCAACGCGCCGGCCAGCGCATCGTCGTTGGAAAAGATGCCGGCATGTTCTGTGCCGAGCGAGATCATGATCGCCCCGGTCAGCGTTGCCAGATCGACGATCCGCGCGGGAGCGATTTCCTTCTGCGTCCAGGTGATCGCGTCGCACAGCACCAGCCGGCCTTCCGCATCGGTGTTGATAACCTCGATCGTCTGGCCCGACATCGAGGTGACGACGTCGCCGGGGCGCTGGGCATTGCCATCGGGCATATTCTCGACCAGCCCGCAGACCCCCACCACGTTGCACTTGGCCTTGCGCAGCGCGAGCGTGAGCATGGTGCCCGCCACCGCACCGGCGCCGCCCATGTCCCACTTCATGTCTTCCATGCCCGCGGCGGGCTTGATCGAAATGCCGCCGGTGTCGAACGTCACGCCCTTGCCGACGAATGCGGTCGGCTTGTCGCCGGCGGTTCCGCCGTTCCAGGTCATCACCAGCAGCCGCGCCGGCTTGACCGAGCCCTGCGCCACCCCCAGCAGCGCCCCCATGCCGAGCGTCTTCATCTCGGTATCGTCGAGCACGCGGATGTCGATCCCGGTGCCGGCCAGGCGCTTCTGGCAGCGCGCGACGAAGCTTTCGGGATAAATGATGTTGGCCGGTTCGGTGACCAGCTCGCGCGTGAACTCGACCCCCTGCGCCAGCGCTTCCTCGGTCGCCCAGGCGGCATCGCTGCCTGCGGGCGCGCCGGTGACCACGATCTCGCTCAGCGTCGGCTTCTGATCGTCGGCAAGCTTGGTCCGGTACAGATCGTAGCGCCAGCCGCGCAGCCGCGCGCCGAGCAGCACCGCAGCGACTTGTTCGGCATTGAGCGAAGTACCGGCAAAGTCGATTTCCAGCGCGGTCTCGCCCGAGGTGAGGAACCGCGCGGTCAGCGCTGCGCCTGCGCGTTCCAGCGAAGCGAGCCGCGACTTGGCGCCGGGTTCGCCCGCCCCGGCAAGTGCGACGCGCACGACGTTGCCGCCGCGGCTGACGAAGCCATCGAACACTTGCCCGGGCTTACCGGCAAACCGCGACGTCCGCGCGCCAGCCACCAGCTCGGGCTCGATTCCGGCGGGCATGGCATCCTGATCGACGATCTGCGCAATCAGGCGCGCGGGGCTGGCGGCGGGGGCATCGCGGAAACGGATCTGCATGATTTCTCCTGAAACTCGGGGTCCCGCAGCGCGATTCAGACCCGCTCGCAGGGCGCATTGCAGTTAGGCGCGGGCGGTGCGATAGGCAAGCCATGCTCCCCGTTCCGCAGCCCTGCCGGCAAGCTATTTCACGCCGCTTGCCCGCCACGCGATGGGCGTCGCTCGAAGCCGGCTGCGCGGCGCTGGCGCTGATCGTGGCGGCCGTTCCGGGGGCAGCACTGGCGCAGGCGGCGCAGCCCCAGACAGTACCGCCGGCCCGGGATTCCGCGCCGAGCGCCAAGGATGCTGTGCCGGGCGCCCTGCCCGGAACCTCGCAAGTCGGGCAGATCAAGAGCGATCCCCCCGCAAACGATGCCGTCACGCCGCCCCCGTCCGGCGCCGGCGAAGGCCCGCGCACACCGCAGACATCGCTCGATGGCCCCGTCGCGTTCGAGGCCGACGGGATCGAGTACCAGAACGATTCCGACGTCGTTACCGCGCGCGGTAGTGTCATCCTGCGCCGCGGCGACCAGTCGGTTCGCGCCGATTCGGTTACCTGGAACCGCAAGACCGGGGAAATCGCAGCGGCCGGCAACGTCCGCTTCGTCGATGCCGATGGCAACCAGCTTTACACCGACCGGGTGGAACTGACCGACGAGCTCAAGACGGGAGCGATGGAGAACCTGCTCCTGGCTCTGCGCGAAGGCGGGCGTCTGGCCGCGGCGCGCGGCGAGCGCGATGCGTCGGGCAACATCATCCTGACCGATGCCGCCTACACCGGCTGCGCCGTGGAAAACGGGAAAGGCTGCCCCAAGAAGCCGAGCTGGCGGATCACAGCCACCCGCGTGGTCTATGACGACAAGCTCAAGCGGATGCGCTTCACCGGCGCCCGGCTCGAACTGTTCGGGATCGGTCTGCTGCCGCTCCCGGGGTTGACCGTGAGCACCGATGGCCGAGCGATTTCGGGGCTGCTGATTCCCGAGATCACGCTGTCCGCCTCCAACGGCATCGAGCTGAGCGACACGTACTATCGCCGCTTCGGCAACAACCGCGATCTGGCGATTACCGGCTATGTCTTCAGCGGCGCCTTGCCGATGATTTCCGCCCAGTACCGCACGCTGACGACGATGGGGGCCTATCAGGTCACCGGGTATGCGACGCGAAGCCGGCGGATCCCGCTGGCCGGGGTTCCCACCGCCTCGCAGACCGATTTTCGCGGATACCTGTTCGCCAACGGCCGGCTCCAGCTTTCGCCCGAGTGGAGCCTGACCAGCTCGATCCGCGTGACCAGCGATCGCACGTTCCTGCGCCGTTACGACATCAGCCGCGACGATCGCCTGCGCTCTACCATCAACCTCGAGCATATCGACGACACCAGCTATTTTTCGCTCGCCGGATGGGCCACGCAGACCTTGCGCGTCGGCGAGGACCAGGGCCAGGTGCCGATCGCGCTGCCGCTGATCGATTATCGCCGCCGCCTCGACGATCCGCTGCTTGGCGGGAAGGTCGAACTGACGGCCAACACGCTCGCGATTACCCGGACGCACGGCCAGGACACCCAGCGCGCGTTTGCCGGGGCACGGTGGGATTTGCGCCGCCTGACGGGGTTGGGCCAGGAGATTACGTTCACCGGGCTGGTCCGCGGCGACGTCTATCATTCGAGCGACAATGCCCTGACCACCACCGCGCTTTACCGCGGCAATCCGGGCTGGCAGACCCGGGGGATCGCCACCGCCGCGGTCGATGTGAAATGGCCGCTGATCGGCGCGGCGTTCGGCGGCACGCAGATTTTCACCCCGCACTTCCAGGTTGTCGCCAGCCCCGGCATCAAGAACCTGGCGATCCCCAACGAGGACGGCCGCGCGATCGAGCTGGAAGACAGCAACCTGTTCGCAATCAACCGCTTCCCCGGCTACGACCGGATCGAGGACGGAGTGCGCTTCACTTACGGGGCCGACTGGCAGATCGACCGTCCGGGATTGCAGATCAGGACGACCATCGGCCAGTCGTACCGGCTCACTGCCAAACCCTCATTGCTCCCCGTCGGGACCGGCTTGTCGAACCGCTTTTCGGATATCGTCGGGCGGACCGAGGTGCGGTTCCACGATCTCGTCAAGCTGACCCACCGCTTCCGCCTCGACAAGGACACCTTCGCGGTGCGCCGTAACGAGTTCGACGCGACCGTGGGTACGCGCGCCACTTATCTCGAGGTCGGATACCTGAAGCTCAACCGCAATATCAACGCGGGGATCGAGGACCTACTCAATCGCGAAGAAGTGCGTGCCGCGGCGCGGGTGGCCTTTGCGAGTTACTGGTCGGTGTTCGGTTCGGCGGTGGTAAACCTGACCAACCGCAACGAAGATCCCACCCTGCTCTCGAACGGATTTCAGCCGTTGCGGACCCGGCTCGGCGTGGCTTACGACGACGATTGCCTCGAACTCGCGCTGACCTGGCGGCGCGATTACGTCGCCACCGGCGATGCCCAGCGGGGCAACACTTTCCAGATTCACTTCGCGCTCAAGAACATCGGCGTGCGCTAGAACGACAGTGCCGGAGCGCGCGCGGCAGCGCCGCGGCGTGAGGCGTTGGCAGGCCCGTGCAAACGCGCTATCGGCGGCGCGGCGCTCAGCTTGGGTTCAGCCGCTCGGCGACAGTTCGCCAAGGATTCCACCCCGGTTCGGCTCGCCGTTCGGGGCCGCAGACAGGATTGCGCAGACAGTGAAAGCAACTTCGTCCAAGACCATGATCGGCCGTCTGGCGCTTGCCGCGGCGCTCGTCGCCAGCGGCGTAACGGCGGTCGCTTCGGCCCACACCGTGCGCCATCATGGCAAGGCCCATGCGCGCGCCAGACCCGCGACCTCGGCCGCCGCCCGGACTTCCGCGGCGCACACCGCCGCCGCGACACAAGCCCCGGTCGCCGCGCCCGTCGTCAGTGCCGCGCCCGCACCGGCTGCGACCCCACTGGCAGCCGCCGCGTCCCGGCCTGGCCCAAGCCAGGGCTCGGCCCCCAGCGGCGGGCTCGATATCCCGCAGAACGTCCAGATTTTCGGGACCAACAATCCCAACGTTCGCCGCGCCACGGCGGTGATCAACGGCGATATCGTCACGGGTACCGATGTCGATCAGCGCACCGCGCTGATCGTCGCGGCCAGCCAGAACCCGATCGCGCCCGAAGAGCTCGCACGGCTCCGTCAGCAGGTCCTGCGCAACCTTATCGATGAGACGCTCCAGATCCAGGAAGCCAAGACTGTCGACATCGTGATCGACGATTCCGAAGTCGATCAGACCTACGGCCGCGTGGCCCAGCAGAATTTCAGCCAGAACCCGCGGGCGATGGACGGTTACCTCACCCGGATCGGATCGTCCGCCGCCTCGCTCAAGCGCCAGATCCGCGGCGAACTGGCGTGGCAACGGTTGCTCCGGCGCAACGTCCAGCCGTTCGTCAACGTCTCTGAAGTCGAGGTCAACGAACTGATGGCGCGGCTCCAGGCATCGAAGGGCACCGAAGAATACCGGATCGGCGAGATCTACATGTCGGCGACGCCCGACAGCCATCAGACGGTGTTCGACAACGCCAAGCGGATCGTCGACCAATTGCGCCAGGGCGGCAGCTTCGTGGGCTATGCGCGGCAGTTTTCCGAAGCTTCGACCGCAGCGGTCGGCGGCGACCTGGGGTGGATCCGCCTCGCCCAGTTGCCAGCCGAACTGAGCACGGTCGCGCGGACGATGACCGCGGGCCAGCTCGTCGGACCGATCGAGGTGCCCGGCGGGTTCGATATCCTCTACATGATCGACAAACGCCAGGTGTTGACCGCCGATCCGCGCGATTCGCTGCTCAGCCTCAAGCAGATTTCGATCAGTTTCCCGCCCGATACCAAGGAAGCCGACGCCACCCGCCGCGCCAGCGCCTTTGCCACCGCTATGCACGGCGCGCACGGTTGCGGCGCGGTCGACGCGGTTGCCGCCTCGATCGGCGCAACCGTCGTCGCCAACGATCAGGTCAAGGCGCGCGATCTTCCCGGTCCGCTGCAGGAAGGCATGCTCGCGCTGGCGGTGGGCGAAACCACGCCGCCATTCGGTTCGATCGCCGAGGGTGTGCGCGTGCTGATGCTGTGCGGCCGCGACGATGCACCGGTCGCCAACGGACCGAGTTTCGACCAGTTGATGTCCCAGCTCGAGGACGACCGCGTCAACAAGCGCGCCCAAACCTATCTGCGCGATCTTCGCCGCGACGCGGTGATCGAATACAATTGATCGCGCGGTGACCCCGCCGCTCGCGGTCTCGCTCGGCGATCCTGCGGGCGTCGGGCCCGAACTGATCGCCGCAGCATGGGCAGTGCGCGCAGAGCAGCGGCTCCCGGCGTTCTTCGCGGTGGGGGGGGCAAAACTGCTGGCCGCCGCCGCAGCCCGCCGCGGGCTGGCCGTACAGATCATCCCAGTCGCTCACCCGGACGAAGCCCGCCAAGCGTTCGCGCGCGGCTTGCCGGTGCTCGGTGACCTTGACGGTGAATATGCGCCCGGCGCACCCGACGAAACCGGTGCCCGCCTCACGCTGGCCTCGCTCGAGGATGCCTGCGCCCTGGCGGTTCGCGGCGCCGCGGCGGGGATCGTCACGGGGCCGATTGCGAAGTCGCTCCTCGCCGCGGTCGGCTTCGACTATCCCGGCCAGACCGAATTCGTCGCCGCGCGCGCGGGGATCGCGGCGCGCGATGCGGTGATGATGCTCGCCGGACCGCAGCTGCGGACGGTGCCGCTGACGGTACACATTGCGCTGGGCGAGGTCCCCGCCGCGCTGACGACCGCGTTGATCGTCGGCCGGGCGCGGATCGTCGCGCGCGCCCTTGCCCGCGATTTCGGCATCGCCAACCCCCGCCTCGCGATCGCCGCGCTCAACCCTCACGCGGGCGAGGGCGGCCGTTTCGGAAGCGAGGAAGCGGCAATCATCGCCCCCGCCATCGCCGTGCTCGTCGCTGCTGGGATTGCCGCGAGCGGACCGCACCCCGCCGACGCACTATTCGCGCCCCGCGCGCGCGCAAGCTACGATGCGGCGCTGTGCATGTATCACGACCAGGCGCTCATTCCCTTGAAGGCGCTCGATTTCGATAGCGGGGTCAACGTCACGCTGGGCCTGCCGATCGTGCGTACTTCACCCGATCACGGCACGGCATTCGATATCGCGGGCCGCCGCATAGCGGACCCAGGCGCCACGATCGCCGCAATTCGCATGGCTGGCGAGATCGCCGCGCGGCGGGCCTGACACCATCATCTCCGCGAACGCGTGGAACCAGCGCGAGTGGCACCACGTCATCGCGCCAGGTTCCCGCGTTCGCAGGGAATGACGAAACCCGAACAACAAGGGCGTGTTGCAGCGCGCGCCAACCGGCTAGAGAGCGCAGGTGACGCAGCCCGCCCTTCCCCCCTTGCGCGAAGTCGTAGCGCGTCACGGGCTGGCGCCGACCAAGGCGCTGGGCCAGAACTTCCTGTTCGACGAACAGTTGCTCGACCGGATCGCGGCGGTGCCCGGAGACCTGAACGGTGCCGCGGTGCTCGAGATCGGGCCCGGACCCGGCGGGCTGACCCGCGCGCTGCTGCGCGCCGGGGCGCGCGTCACCGCGATCGAACGCGACGCGCGCTGCCTTCCCGCGCTGGCCGAGCTTGCCGAAGCGTTCCCCGGTCAGCTTCGCGTGATCGAGGGCGACGCCCTCAAGATCGACCCGGCGAGTTTGTTCGACGAGCCCTACGCCATCGCCGGCAACCTGCCCTACAACGTCGGCACCGCGCTGTTCACCGGGTGGCTGGGCGGCGAGGCATGGCCGCCGCGATGGACGTCTCTGACGCTGATGTTCCAGCTCGAGGTTGCACAGCGTATCGTCGCGGCGGCGGGAGATGACGCCTATGGCCGGCTCGCGGTGCTCGCGCAGTGGCGAAGCGGCGCCCGGCTGGCGATGAAAGTCCA
>JANXSP010000139.1 GCA_025356575.1 Novosphingobium sp. | reverse complement strand
GAAGAAGACCTGCCGCTTGGCGCCCAGCCCGGCGCTGACCGACATCAGCTTGGCGACCATCTGGAGCTGTGCGCCGAGGCTGCTTTGCGGGTCCGCCGAGGCGGGGAACGGCGTCGTGGTCGCGGGCGCCGAGGCGAGGCCTGCTGAAACCTGGGCGTAGAGATCGAGCGCGCGTTTGCCGATCCCGCCGTGGAGCGCCTGGAACTGATGGGCGCCACTGCCGCCGATCAGCGACTGGAGCAGGGTCGCCGCCGCGGCCGAGCCTTGCAGGCTGTTGCGGGCATTGAGCGCGATCGGGCCCGCGGTGGTCAGCGCGTACTGGATTGCCGACTGGCCGGAGAGGAACACCGCATTCCCGCTGGGGTTGATGCAGGTGAGACTGGCGGTGCCGTTGCCCGACTGGAGCAAATCGCCGATCCGTCCGCCCCAGCCCGACGAAGCACCTTCGGGCGACGAGGCCTGCCAGTAACTCTGCTGGTCGTTGTGCGACAGCAGTTTGGGCGGCAGGCGGACGCTGTTCGCGAGGTATTGCGCCTTGGTCGTGGGCTGGACGAGCGTGCCGACGTTGAGCATCACCGCCATCTTGCCGGCGTTGAACACGGGCAGGAGTTTTCCCAGTTCTGGTGCGAGCGCGTATTGCGCGCCCCCGGGCAGCGGGGTGGTGGGTTGAAGGACCGTTCCGGCCAGCGCCGCCTGGCTGTAACCCAGCGCACCGCGCTGCGCCGTATAGGTCGCATATTGCGCGGTGTCGTAAGGGACCAGCGTGTTGGCGTAATCGTTGCCGCCATACAGAAACACGCAGACCAGCGCCTTGTAATCCGAAGCGGTGGCCGCCGACGCTTCGCCGATCGCGGCAAGGTTCATCACGAACGGCGTCGCGGCCCCCGCGATCGATAGCACCGAAGCCCGGCTCATGAATGCGCGGCGAGAAAAATCCATCGTCATTTCCCTCAACGCAGCACGAGATATTCGGGCGAGGCCATCACCAGCACGATCGCCGCGTAGATCCGGTTCAGGGTTCCCGCAGTGGTCGTCGTGGCGATGGTATCGAGCGCGGCCTTCATCTGCGCGATCGTCGCCGCGCTGATCTGGTTGGCGGCGAGCACCAGGTTCAGTTCGGCGAGAAGGGCCGCGCTATCTGGCGCGATCGTGGTCAACGCGGCGTAATCGGGCTTGGCCTCGCCCGCGCCGTTGGCGATCAACGATTGCATGTAATTGACGTAGGCGATGATCGTCGGTTCGTTGGTGATCTGGAACTCGGGAGCGACCAGCCCCGCTGCGGAAACCGAACTGCCCGGCGGGGTGTAGCCGGGGCGAAACCAGTTGAAGACGCTGGGCGCACGGCCGGGACTTTCGCCCAGGCGGTTGGCGCTCGACGAAGTGTTGCCAAACGGCCAGAGCTGTGTCGGCGAGCTGACGTTGAACGCCTTGGCCCATTGGACCAGCCGGACCACCGGCTCGCGCAGCTTGCCGAACGTGGCGCTGGAAACCTGGTTGTCATCGCGGGCTTCGCTGTCGGTCAGGATCGCGCGGACCACCGCTTTCATATCGCCGCGAATGCCGCTGCCGTTGTTGGCGAACACCGCCGCAACGCGCCCGACATACGCCGGGCTGGGATTGCTGGTAACCAGGTGCTGGATCAGCTGCTTGGTGACGAACGGCGCGGTATTGGCGTGGTTGAACAGGCCGTCCAGCGCAATCTTGCGCGCGGTCGCGCCGTCGGTTCCGGGGGGGATCGTGATGCCGAGGAAGCTTGCGCCGCCGGTTTCGTTGCGCGCGGCGGTGATGATCATCGGCAGACGCATTCGCGCCGGCGTTGTCCCATCGTTGGTAGCGTAAGTGTAGCCGGTCCACACCCGCGCGGCCTGCGACACGTCGGCCTGGGTGTAGGTGGGTACCGGCACTCCGCCCGAGAGCACCGGCGTGCCGTCCATGTTGAGCTGGGTCAGCCCGACGGTGAACAGCTGCATCGATTCGCGCCCGTAATTCTCGTCCGGGATGGCGCCCGTAGCGGGGTTGGCTTTAACGTTGCCGAGGAACGTCAGGTACAGCCCCATGGCGACGTTGGTGGATACGCCTTCCATAAGATCCCGGTAGTTGCCCAGGGCATTGTCCCACAGGACATCGAGATAGGCGGCCATCGCGAACTGGCGCCAACTGCCGCCAAATCCATCGACGCTGGTGACCCACTGGTCGAGCAGAGCGAGCCCGACCCGCTGGCGCAGGATATCGCCGCTGCCCATCAGCTGCGACCAGATCATCGGGTCGAAACCGTTGGTGGTGTTGATGTTCGCCGCCGCGTCGTAATTGCCGGCGATGAGGAAATCCCAGAACTTCTGCGGCCGCGCGACCGCGAACTGGGCGTTGAGCCAGGCATCGATCCCGCTGTCCGCCAGATTGAGGACTTCTGCCTTCGAATAGCCGACCGCCGCCTGCGACAGAAACCGCGACGCCTGGGTGGCGGTGATCTTGACGACGGGAGGGGGCGCTACCACCACCGGCGGAGGCGATGACGATGTCGGGGCCGAACTGGTATCGCCGCCGCATGCGGCCAGCGCCAGCGACGAAGCGGTAACCAGTGCCGCGCTGATGGCGGGCGACATGCCGCTCGCGCTTCGGATGGGTTCGGCAGGAGCCGCAGCCGGAGCTGCGGCCGGATCGTCCTCGAGCACTCGTTCGCGCACTTCGGCTTCGCTCATTCGACGACCCTCCCGGTCATGAACGGAGACGAAGCGGGCTTATGCCGCCAATGTCAAAGACCCGCCCAGAGCCGCCGCGCAGGATGTCGTGCAATCGTTTCGCGCGCAATCGAAAATCGCAGGGCCGGCGCTCCTTCGCAGCCGACCGGCGGACGCATGGACTGGAGCGGGGACTGTGTTAGAGCCGTCGCATATCGCCCAGCGCTTGTGGGCCCCGCCGATGTTTCGCCTTTTCTCGGAGAAGTCCCATGACTCACGCCCAGCAAATCCACCTCGTCCGCCGTCCGCAAGGGATGCCCGTTGCCGCCGACTTTGCGCAAGTCGAGGCAAGCGTACCCGAGCTGGCCGCTGACGAGGTCGAAGTCGAGGCGCTGCTGGTCTCGGTCGATCCTTACATGCGCCCGCGGTTCAACGCCGATCAGGCGCTCGCCGCGGTCATGCCCGGAGGCGGCATCGGCCGGATCGCGCGCTCACGCGCCGACGCGCTGCCCGAGGGAACGCTGGTCAAGCATGGCGGCGGATTTCAGAGCCGGTTCGTCGCCCCGGCGCGGACGGTGGCCAGGCTCGACGCCGATCCCGCCTTGCCGTTGTCGGCCTACATGCACGTCCTGGGCGGGACCGGGCTGACCGCCTGGGGCGGGCTGCTCCACACCGGCGCGCTCCAGGAGGGCGAGCGCGTGCTCGTTTCGACTGCAGGCGGGGCGGTCGGTTCGGTCGCCGCGCAAATCGCGCTGATCAAGGGCTGCACCGTCGCCGGGCTCACCGGCAGCGATGAGAAAGCCGCGTGGCTGCGCGATATCGCGGGTATCCAGGCGATCAATTACCGCACGGGCAAGCTGAGCGATGCGATCGCCGCCGCTTTGCCCGAGGGTATAGACGTCTATTTCGAGAACGTCGGCGGCAATCAGCTCGACGCCGCGCTGCCGTTGATGCGGCTGAACGGGCGGATCCCGGTGTGCGGAATGATCAGCGGCTATAACGGCGACGGGCCAGGCGTGCACAACCTGTTCAACATGATCTACAAGCGGCTGCGCATGGAAGGATTCGTCAGCACCGACTTCCAATCGGCGCAGGCCGCGTTTCAGAGCGAGATGAGCGGCTGGATCAAGGCCGGCAAGATGCATTGGCAGGAAACCATCGTCGAAGGGTTCGAGCGGATTCCCGAGGCGATGATCGCGCTGCTCAACGGTGAGAACGCGGGAAAGATGCTCGTGCGCGTCGCGGTCTGAACCGCGCCGCGCGGCGAGCGCTACATCCGGTCGCCCGCAGCCACTGCCCAGTCGCAATCGGCCAGGGGGCCGGGCTGGAGCGCAATCACGAAAACGCGCGCAGGCTGGGCGCTGAACCCACGCGCTTGCAAGTGGGCGATGGTCGCGAGGTCGGCGCTATAGAACGAAAGCGGACCCAGCCGCAGCGCAAGCGCCCGCACTGCCGCAACGATCGCTTCGGGTCGCTGGTCCACCAAATCGAGCACAAACGTCCCGCCCGGTTCCGCCGAAACGACGCCCACCTGGTCGCACCCCATGCGGATTGCCGAGGCTCCGCTCGCGCGCCCCAGCATCTGCGCCTGCCAGCCGCCCGGAGCGTAGACGATCCGCGCCGCAGCCGCCGCCACTGGACGACCGGCAAACAGGCGGGCCGCTTCGTCCGCCGGAATCGTCTCGGGATCGCCCTCCCCGGGTCCGCAGGGCGCGGTCAGGACCGCAGCGTCGATGATCCGCGTGCTGACCTTGCCCAATTCGCCGACGCTCCCCCGCTCGCCCGTGACGAAAGCGAGCAGCAGGCAGGCCCCGCGGCTTGCGGCGACAATCGACGCTTCGGCGAGCAATCGTCCGAAATGGCCCTGGCGGTGCTGCGCCGGGATCGTCCAGGCGCCGCTGAGCACCCCGATCGTCCGGGGCGGACAGTCGCCCAACTGGGCCTGGCGATAGACCACCGCGAGCCCGGCCACCGGCACCCCGCCGATAATCGCGACCATCAGGTCCGCTGGTAAAGGATCGTCGCTGCGGCGATAGCACCAGGCGAAGTGCGCCGCATTGCCCCATCCGGGGAAAGCCAGGTTGAGCTGTGCGAGGTATTCGTCCTGGAGCGCGCGGTCTGCGCCGATCAGCCGGATCATGCCGCCGCGGCGAGGGCGCGGGCACGCTGCGTCCGCGCCGAAATCTCGCTCATGTTGGCCCACCAGATCGCATCGCCGAACCGCGCCTTGCACGCGGTCAGCACGTCATCGAGATAGCGCGCGTAGTCGGCGTCGAGGCCATCGAGCGCCTTGTAGTTGCCGATGCGCTTGATCGCGTGAGCCTTGATCGACAGCAGCCCCCCGCACGCGAGGATTTCGAGCGCCCGGTCGATGGTCGAGGTCGCCTGAAAGTTCACCGGGATGTGGATCAAGCCTTCGCCGGTTATTCCCGGGAAAATCAGCGGCTGGCCTTCCATCCCGCTCATCGCGGTCAGCGCGGTCGGCGAGACCGTGGTGCGAACGTCGCGGGCCGAGGCGATGAACTGCTGACCGCGCTGCCGCATCGCCTGGCGAAATGCGGGCGAGGCGGTCCAGCCGGGCGGACTGTGCCCGGGCGCCGCGACAATCCCCGCGCGGTCCATGATCGCATCCACCTGCGCCAGAGCGGCCTGCGCCTGCGCCTTGCTGGCGAGGCCGAACTCCTCGGGCATCGGCTGCCCCTTGCGAACGTGATGGAGCCCGTGGGCGACAATCTCTGTCCCCGGGATCGCCTTGAGGAACGCGATGAACTCGGGATGCCGGTCTAGCGCGAAGGTGCCGCCCGGCCAGCGCGGACCAAGGTAGATGTGGCGCGCGATGGGCCCGATCCGCGCGAGCCAGGTGCGCGTGGGGTAGGGGACGCGTGCGCGCCAGTCGGGCGATGTGCACAGGCTGGTCCGCAGTTCGGGATGCGCCGCGGTCAGCGTAAGCAAGTGGCCGAGCATACCTGCGGCGAGATCGCCCCCGGCATCGGTGCCATCGCTGGTGCGTGCGGGATGGACATCGTCGATCGAGAACAGGATCGCGCAGCTCTTGCCCGGTGGTAGCCACCCCTCGGGCGGGAATGGCGGCAGGCCGTGGGTCATGTCAGGCGAAAGCCCGCATGCCCGGCACCATCCCCGCCTCTGCATCTGGCGACGCTCCAAGCTGCCACAGCAGTTCGACGATCGCGGCTTCATCGAACCGATCGCACGCCGCGCGTGCGTGGTCGGCAAGCTGGGCGACGGCCGCGCGATCGAGCGGTTCTGCCACTGCGCGGCTGATGAATTGGTATCGCGTCGCGACCCGGTCTTCCCACGGCGCGGACAGGCTTTCCTCGAGCTTTTCGCCCCTGCGCATACCGATCGTCTCGATCCTCTCGGCCCAGGGTGCCGCACCCGATGCGCCAAGCAACCGGTGGGCAAGGTCGGTGATCGACAGCGGCAGGCCGGCTTCGAGGACGAATACCGGCGCGGCCGGAGCATTCGGCTCGAGGCTGAGCGACAGCACTTGCAGGACCAGCTGGACCGCCTCGTTCGCAGTCAGGAACGCGCGGTGCATGCCGGGATGGGTGATCGTGATCTTGCGGTGCTTGGCGATCTGATCGAGGAACAGCGGCACCACCGAGCCGGTCGACCCGAAGACATTGCTGAACCGCACGCTCGAGCAGCGGGTCGGTCCTGCCGCGTCGGCAGCCTGGAGGATGGCTTCGGCAGCGCGCTTGCTCGCGCCCAGCACGCTGACCGGGTCCGCGGCCTTGTCGGTGGAGATGTGGACCATCGCGCGTACGCCGTGGCTGAGGCAGCAAGCCGCGAGGTTTGCGGTGCCGAGCACGTTCGTCAGCACCGCGTCGCGCGGATGCACCTCAAGCACGGGCAAGTGTTTCAATGCGGCTGTGTGGATGACGATATCGGGGTGTTCGCGGGCGAACAGGCGTTCGAGCCCGGTGGAGTCGCGAATGTCGCAAAAGGCCAGAACGATCGCCAGATCGGGATTGGCGAAGCGCAGCGCGCGATCGACTTCGTACAGCGCCAACTCGCTGTTATCGACCAGCACGACGCGCCGGGGTGCCAGTTCCGCGACCAGATGCGCAATCGCCGAGCCGATGTACCCGCCCGCGCCGGTAATCAGGATCGTCCGGTCCGCGACGATGGGGGCAAGCGATCCGCGCGGATAATCGATGAGCGTGCGGTTTAGAACCCGCGCCGCCAATTCATCGTCATCCACGCGGCTTATTAGCGTCACTGTCCGAGTTCTCCCGTATTGACGCGACAGTCACTCTGCACGGCACCCAGGTCAAGACCGATGATTCGGTTACACCATTTCGCCCGGATTTCCGGCGAGTGCGTCGCAATTACGGTAATCTCGGTCTTGTCTACGAAGTTCCCGATCCGCGCGTAAGCCTTGCTTTGGAACTGCTCGTCGCCGATCCCAAGCCACTCATCGAGCAAGAGAATGTCGGGCGGAAGCGCGGTCGATACCGCGAACATGAGGCGGAGCAACATGCCCGAGGAATAGGTTTGGAGCGGCGCGTCGATAAATCGCCCAAGCTCGGTCCACTCGATGATCTCGTCGGTCAACGCGCGGATCGTCCGCGGCGCGATGTCGAGATGCATCGCCAGAAGCGCGATGTTCTTGCGCCCCGAAAGCTGGACATCGATACCCAACCCCAGGCTGAGCAGCGCCACGGTCCGTCCCGATCTGATCACGCGTCCGCGGTGGGGGGTGTAGATCCCCGCCATGACCCGGAGCAGCGAGCTTTTGCCCGCGCCGTTGGCACCGACCAGGCCGACCCGGTCGCCTTCGCGCAGCGCCAGGTCGATCCCGCGCAAGGCTTCGACGGCGGCCAGTCCCGCGCGCGGCGGAAAGGTGAGATCTACCCCTTCGAGCGTCAGTGAAACCGCGCTCACACCCAGTATACCAGCCGCGTGCGGTTGATCGCCAGCATCCACAATGCGGCGATCAGGGCGCCGAGGGAAAGCGCGAGTGCGATCAGCCAGCTTGAGCCGGATGCCGCGGTCCCCAGCAGCGGCGCGCGCATGATCTCGATGAACGCCGCGACGGGATTGGCCTGGATCAGCCATTCGCGGCCCGGGAAGAGGCTGCGCGGATACCAGAACACCGGAGAAACGAAGAACAGCAGCTGCATGCCGTTGGTGACGAACTGGGTGACATCGCGCCACCGCGCCGCGGCAAGACCAAGCAGCATCGCGGTTCCCGTCGCCATCGCCAGTTCGAGCGCCGCCGCCGGCAGGATCGTCCAATGCGGCACCGCGGCCTGGCCCAGGAACATCAGCAGGACCAACACAACCACAAGGTTGTGAGCCATGAGCAACGCATTGCGCCACACCAGCCGGAACACCTGGAGCGAAAGGGGCAGCGGCGAATTGCGCAAAACTTCCGCGGCGCCGACGAAGACGTGGCAGCTCTCGCTCATAACCCGCTGGATGAATTGCCACATGACCAGGCCGATGCCGACGTATGGCAAATAACCCGGATGCCCCGCGCCCAGCGCCCCGCCGAACAGCACCGCAAGCGCGGTGGTCAGGATCAGGATGTTGAGCGTGTGCCACAGCGGGCCCAAGAACGATCCGCTGAACTGACGCCGGATGTCCGACCAACCAAGCGCGCGGACCAGCCAGGTCCGGGCCCAGGTCGCGCGCAGATCGGCGAGCGCCGGGGCCATGAGGCCCGTTGCCGAACCGCCGGTGCTTGCGCCCGTGTCCACGCCTGCGCTCACGCCCGCCCCGACGCCCGTTCGTCGGCGAGGACCGCACCCACTTGGGCGCAAACCATTTCGATCTGGTCGCGGGAAATCGCATTGAAGAACGGCAGCGCCAGCGTTGTGCGCGCGACCTGCTCGGTCACTGGAAACTCGCCGCCGCGAAACCCGAAGCGCTCGCGATATACCGGCTGGAGATGGAGCGGGGAGAAATAGGCGCGCGCCGGGATCCCGCGGTTTGCCAGATTGGCGATGATCCGGTCGCGGTCGAACCACGGATCGAGCCGGGCGATCGCCGCAAACCAGCTCAGGCGCGTGGTGTCGGGCGCGGCGGCGATCATCGCGATGCCGGGAATATCGGCGAGCCCGACTGCATAACGCGCCGCGGCCGCCGCGCGCGTGGCGAGGATCGTCTCGATCCGGCTCAACTGCGAAACCCCCAGCGCGGCGCTCATCTCGGTCATCCGGTAATTGTAACCGAGCACTTCATGCTCGAGCCACGCACCCATCGCGCCGCGGCCCTGGTTGCGCATGCTGCGGATCGCCGCTGCGGTCCGGTCGCAGTCGGTGACGACGATCGCGCCTTCGCCGGTGGTCATCTGCTTGTTGGGGTAGAACGAGAAGCACGCCGACTGGCCGAAAGTACCGACCCGCCGCCCGCGATATTCCGCGCCCAGTGCCTCGCACGCATCCTCGATCACCACCAGATCGCGTGCGTCCGCGATTTCCCCGAGCGGCGCCATCGCCGCAGGTTGCCCGAAGACGTGAACCGGCAATATCCCGCGGGTGCGCGGGGTCAGCGCCGCCTCGACCTGCGCGGGATCGAGGCACATGGTCTCGGCATCGATATCCGCAAAGACCGGCACCGCGCCTTCGAACAGCATGCAATTGGCCGAGGCGACGAAGCTGAACGGGCTGGTCACGACCTCATCGCCCGGGCCGATCCCGGCTGCGCGCACGCACAGATGGAGCCCCGAGGTCCCGCTGTTGACCGCGATCGCGTGCGCCGCGCCGACATAATCGGCCATCGCCTGTTCGAACGCGAGCGACGCCGGGCCGAGTGCAAGCGTCCCGCTGTTCAGGACAGCGACGACCGCGGCGATATCATCCGCCGATATATCGGGCGCAGACATGGGCAGACGCGGAGCCATCGTTGCTTGTCGTTCCTGCCACAATGCGTGTTCGACCGAGGTCAGCGATCGTTTGTCTGTTTCGCGGTTTTCACCTAGCACAGCGCGCAGCAAATTCCAGCCGGCACGGGCGAGCATCGATGATCCAGAGCGGCCTTCGCGTCTGCCATGTGTTTGCCGGAACCGAGGGCGGATCGTGGGTTTTCGACCAGCTCGTACGCCTGCGCGACCAGGGCTGCGAGGTGACCGCGCTGCTCGGCGGCGATAGCGGCACACTGGTAGAACGGTGCCGCGACGCCGGATTGCGAACCGTCGCGTTCGATTTCACCGTGCGCCCGACATTGGCGCTGGCGCTGGTCCCCTGGCGCTTTCTCAAGCTGGCGCTGTGGATGCGGCGCGAGCGGTTCGACGTCGTCCAGTCGCACGTGATCAACTCGACGATCTTCGCCCGTCCGGCGGCCTGGCTTGCCGATGTGCCGGTGCGGCTGACGATGGTGACCGGCCCGTTCTATATGCAAGCCCCGGCCACGCGCATGACCGAGAGCGCGACGTGCATCATCGAGACCGGGATCATCCCGAGTTGCGAACTTACCGCGCAGCTTTACCGCGAGGCCGGGGTGCCCGAGCGGCTGATCTGCGAAACGCTATATTACGGCCCGGCGGCGGCGCTGTTCGACCCGGCCACCAGCACCCCGCTAGGGTTGCGGGCGACGCTGGGCCTGCCTGCGGATACGCTGCTGATCGGCGTCGTGGCGATGTTCTACCAGCGCTTGCCCGCCACCGGCGCGCGGATCCCGCCAGCAACCCGCGGGCGCCTGGTCAAGGGGCACGAAGACCTGATCGCGGCGATGCCCTTGATCCTGGAACAGTTCCCGCAGGCCAGGATGCTGTTCATCGGCAAGGGCTGGGGACCGCAGGCGCCGCAGTGCGAGGCCGAGATTGCCGAGCTGATCGCCGCCGCGGGGATGGCGGACCATATCCTGCCGATCGGCTTCGTGGCCGATGTCGCGGGGGCATATCTCGATCTCGACGTGTCGGTGCAGGCCTCGCTCAACGAGAACCTCGGCGGAACTGTGGAATCGCTGTTGATGGCGCGGCCGACCGTGGCGACGCGCGTCGGCGGCATGGTCGATGCAGTGGTCGACGGTAAGACCGGGGTAGTGGTCAACCCTTCGGACCCGCCCAGC
The DNA here is from genome assembly GCA_025356575.1 of Novosphingobium sp. Taxonomy (GTDB): domain Bacteria; phylum Pseudomonadota; class Alphaproteobacteria; order Sphingomonadales; family Sphingomonadaceae; genus Novosphingobium. Next base: position 5,316 of record JANXSP010000139.1, on the reverse strand, counting down.
CTGGCGCATGGGATCGCCGCATTGCTAATGGACAGCGAATGGGCACGCGCCCTCGGCCAGGCCGGGCGCGCACGGATGCTGGCGGATTTCACGATCGACGTCACCGCACCGCGGCTCATGCAGATATATACGCGGCAACGCGCCGCCGCCACAGGCGCCTGGCGGCTTTCGCGGCTTGTGCTCCGGACCATCTGGGGGCCGCTGCGCTTCGGCCATGTGATGGCCTGGGTCGTCCTGACGAGCTACGTCGTGCCGTATGGCCGGGCTTATGCCAGCGTCTTATTGAACATCCTGGCGCGGCTGCCGCGCAAGGCCGCGGCGGTCATCGTGCCATCTCGACATAGGCCCGGTCGCGTTCGTTGAACGCCCGCGGGCGGGCCGGCACGCCGCCGACCTTGGTGCGATCGGGGATGTCGCCAACCACCATGGCTCCTGCCATGACCATCACATGATCGCCGATCGTCACCCCGGGAACGACGCCGCTCTTGACCCCGAAATAGCATCCCCGCCCAATCGCGATCGACGATGCGATGGTCACCCCGGCCGTGATCTGGCTGTCCGCGCCGATGACGCAATCGTGATCGACCGATGAGCAGGTGTTGACGATCACGTTGTCGGCAAGCCGTGCCCCGCTCATGATCACCGCGCCGGGACCGATGAACAAACCGCGGCCCAGTTCCGCATCCCGCGCGATCCATGCATTGGCGGCGATGCAGCTTGCCGGCGCGGCTCCCCAACTGGCGAGATGGTCGAAATAGCGCCGGCGGGTCGCGGTGTGGCCGATCCCGATAAAATACTCGGCGCCCGCCACAGGAGCCGCGGCAAAGGCGGCGGACTGCAGGATCTCGTGCGGGCCCGGATCGCGCTCGACCAGAAAGCGGATGTTCGAATGGCCCAGCAAGCTGGCGATGACCCGGGCTTGCTGGCCATTGCCGATGATGAAGGCAGTATCGGCGGGGGTCATGACCGGGAACCTAGCTCGACCAGCGATGATGTCCAGTCGCCGCCGGGTCCGGCCGATGTCAACTGCAGATCGCGTTGAGCGCGGCATGGAGAGGGTTGAGGGCGAAGGGATCGTTGGCGGCGCGCGGTGCAGCCTGGCCTTCGTGGCGCAGCACCGTTCCGATCAGGATGCGCTCGCCGCCGATCGGGATATACTGGAGATAGTCCACCGGCGGAGAGACCGCGGTAAAATCGGCGATGACCGGAAGCGCAAGGGCGCGGAGCGCTTCGGCCCCGATGATCCGGTGGCGGCGCAGCGGGGGGGACCATACGCGCAGGTCCAGGCCATGCGCGCCGGGACCTGGCCGGATCTCGCTGAGACCTTCGGCGCGGCGGATCACGATCCGGGAGCCCAGGCCATCGATCTCGAGCGCGATCTGCGTAGGATCGAGCAGCGCCGCGCTGAGCGGCACGGTCACGCTGTCGCTGCCTTTGAAGATGCACCCGGGCCATTCTCGCACGATGAACGGTTCGATCAGGGTTTGTGCGGCGCGGCTGAGACAGGCCGGCAGGATCAGTTCGGGATAGGCATCGCCCTGCGCCTCGCCGCCGAGTTCCACGACGAACGTTGCGCTTCGATCGGCCGCGGCCAAGTGAATTGCCGCCAGCAGCGGGGCCATTCCGCCACCCGTGATTTTCACCGGTCCCGAGATTGGTGCGCTCAATTTCGCAGATTTGGATTTCACGCTGGCAGGGTGCGGCGAAACTTGTCGCGACTCGACCACAGGAATCTCGGAAATGGGCAACAGAGTTGGCCCGATTCTGCTAACGAATTTGCCACAGATAGTTCCAATTCGGGGTTTCGTTAACTATTTTCGTTGGTCAAACTTTTCGCATGCGATTTCGAGCAGGTTTAACAAGCATCGGAATAATCACAATAAATTCTTCGTCTGGCGGCACGATGCGTATGCGTATTTCGCCTTAGCGCATTTTTCCTGTCCTTCGCCTTGCCATATCCGTTAACATACACCGACGGAACGATGACGCGGTGGAACAACCTGCGCGCCGAACCGGGGGTGCCGCAACAGATTTGGAACTTGGGTTTGCCGTCCGCGCGATGGCCAGCCCGTTGTTGGGGGGTGCAGCGATGTTTTCGCTGGGGGCAAATCGTCGGAAGGTCGTGGCAGGGATGCTATCCTTGTGCGCGCTCGCCGTCGCCCCGCAGGCGCAGGCGCAAGCGCAGACCACCAGGTACTATCGCACGCCAACCGATTTCGACAAGGAGACCCTGACGATACCGGTCCAGGCCTCGGTCGGCGGGCGCTGCGGATTTGCGTCGGGCGCCGCGCCGGGTGGGACTGTCAATGCGGGATCGATCGATACGACCGGGTGGAGCCAGCAGGTTCCGTTCACCGCGCAGTGCACCGCGCCGTGGCGGATCGCCGTATCGTCGCTCAACGGCGCGCTCCTGACCGGAGCGGCTCCCGCTGCCGGCTATCTCAGCCGCGCGCCCTATTCGGTGATGCTCAATGTGTCGGCGGACGGCGGCACTGTCGCCAGCACCTGCCCCGTGGCGACAATCGATCAGGCGGCAACGAGCTCGACGTGCAATTTCAATGGCACCGCGACGACCACCAACGGCCTTTACGTCACGCGGTCCTTCAATCTTGCGGGATCGTACATTCAGCTATCGGCGCCGGCCTTTCCCGGCCCCGAGATACTCGCCCAAGGAACGTACAACGACACGCTGGTGGTGACCATTTCGCCTGCCACCTGAGTGAATGCCTTCGCGTCCGCGCAGTTGCGGAGAGCGAAAGACCAGACGCCGTCAGACCGGCACGACGAGGAGTAGTTATTATGAAGAAAGCAATTCTGATCGCGCTGGCCGCCTCATCGGCGATCGCCACCCCGGCGCTGGCGCAGAGCACCAGCGGAACCATCGCAGTGACCGGTTCGGTCGCGGCAAAATGCTCGGTGGCGACACCCATCACCGGCACGATCGCGCTCAACGAGCTCGCCAAGGCTGACGGAACTTTCGACACATCGACACCAGGCGTCGCCTCCGGCGGTTTAACCAAGACTTTCAGTGTGGTTTGCACCTCGGCCAATCCCAAGATCAGTGTCTCGGCCGATCACGCGCTGCAATTCGTGCCGACGTCCGCCTCGACCGGCTACACCGGAGACGTCCACTACACCGCCACGATCGAGGCCGACCGGGCCGGTACCGGCTTTGCTTCGGTCGCCTACCTCACCGAAACTCCTTTGGGTATCCAGTCGGTGTCGCTCGGGGATCGGCTGAAGAACGCGGCGGGCAACGTCCGCGTCAAGGCGAGCGCCTTCCACACCGTCACTGCCACGGATCTGCTTTATGCAGGCAGCTACACCAGCACCATTACCGTCACGATTGCCCCGGTCTGAGACCGGTAACAGGGAGATTTGATCATGCGTAAACTCGTTCTCATCGTATTGCCGCTGGCCGTTGTGGCTGGTCCGGCAATGGCCCAGGCGGCCACGTCGGGTTCGACCGGCCAGGTCGACATCAGCGGCTCGGTTGCCGGGCGGTGCCTGTTCACCACCCCGAGCAAGACGATCACTCTGGGCGAACTGGCTCTGTCCGGTTCGACCGCGGCGGCGGGCAAACTCGATACCGCCAAGGTCGATACCAAGTCCGAAACGCTGGTCGGCTGGTGCAACAATGCGGCCGCGACAATGACCGTCACGACCACCGAACTTACCAACACCGCACCGATCGCCACCGGCTTCGACAACCACATCGATTATACCGCAACCGCGGTGGCCAATTCCGCCACCGCAAGCGACAGCAGCCTGACCGCGGGTGCGGGGACTTCGGTAACCGTCGGCCTGTTTAAGGGCGACGTCGTGGTGACCCTGTCGGGTTCTTCCACGCCCAACTCGGGCTTGCTCGTTGCCGGCGGCTATAGCGGCAACGTGAAGGTCACGCTGGCCCCGCTCATCGCCCTTTGATCGCAGCACTGGAGCTTACGACATGCAACGTTTCACGGTTTCTCTCGTCCTGCTCGCCGCGGCCTTGCCGGTGGCGGCGCACGGACAATCGACGGCAACCGGGAACGTTGCGGTCGGCGGCAACGTCGCGCTGATCTGCATTCTCGGCGATCCGACACCAAGCCTCGTCGATCTGGGGCAGATGGTAACCACCTCGGGCCCCCGGGCCGGGCGGATCGCCACGATCGCCTCGCGCTCGGTGGCGCTGGCAGGGAGCTTCTGCAACTTCGCCGGATCGGCCGTAAAGGTCGATGCGACCGCGCTGCGTTCAGCCGATACGACCGCTCCGCCGGCCGGGTTCGCCCGCGCGGTGAACTTCACCGCGACAGCGACCGGCTGGGCAACCACCGCCGCCGCGGCGACTACCGCGGCGGTTGCCAACGGCAGTTCGGCCACCGCCAGCGGCACCGGATCGACCCAGCCGTTGCCCAAGATCTCCGATATCGGGCTGACGCTTTCGGGCTTCACCGCGCCGGGTGACGCGATCCTGGTCGCAGGCAGCTATTCCGGCACGATCGTGGTGACCCTGGGTCCCGCGGCCACCGCCCAGTAAGGATGACGATCATGCCCAATCTCTCGCTCAAGGTCCCCGTGCTGCTTTTGGCGGCGCTCGCTGCACTGCCGGGCACCGCGCTCGCCCAGTCGACCGACACCAAGACGCTGGCAGTCACCGGCAATGTGCCCGCGATGTGCGTCGGCGGGACTGTCGGCGGCGACGGCGCGTTCAATCTCGGCGTGCTGATCGACACCGCTACCGGGCTGCTGCGCACCGACTTGTCCGCCCCGGCGCGCGTGATCACGGGCTCGTATTGCTCGACCCGCAGCACGATCAACGTCGCGGCAACGCCGCTGGCGGCCACCAATTTCACCGCGACGCCGTCCAGCGGGTTCTCGCGCAGCGTCAACTACACGGCCACCGCCTCGGGCTGGACCCCCACTGCGGCCAGCTTCGCAATCGGCGCGGCGAGCAACGCGGCTGCGACGCAAACACGAGACAGCGCGTTTTCGGGCGACATCACGGTCAACATCGGCAGCTTCGGGGTGAGCGGGGGCAACGCGCTGCGGCTTGTCGCCGATACCGCTTATCGCGGGCTCGTCACCGTAACGCTGACCGCGGTCAACTGACCATGCCCGGCCGCGCGCCCCGTCTGCTGCTTGCCGCCGCCGCGGGCTTGCTCTGGGCCGCGCCGGTTGCAGCCCAGACGCGTGTCGCCGTGCGCGCGATGCCCGTGCTCGGCAACGCGCCGCAGGTGTGTACGCTGGCCGGGGCGCGGCTCAATGCCGGCCAGGTCGTCAACATCGCGGGAACCGATGGCGATACTCTGCGGATCATCCAGCTGACCGACAGCA
>JANXSP010000133.1 GCA_025356575.1 Novosphingobium sp. | reverse complement strand
CCATGTGCGGCATCATCGGCATTGTCGGAAATAAGCCTGTGGCAGACCGCCTGGTCGCCGGGCTCAAGCGGATGGAGTATCGCGGCTACGACAGTGCGGGGGTCTGCACCGTCCACGATGGCCAGCTGGTCCGCCGCCGTGCCGAGGGCAAGCTGTTCAACCTGGTGCTCGAGCTCGAGCGCCACCCCGCACCCGGGCTCACGGGTATCGCCCACACCCGCTGGGCCACCCACGGCGCCCCCAACACCAGCAACGCGCATCCCCATGCGACCGCGGAAGTCGCGCTTGTCCACAACGGGATCATCGAGAATTTCAAGCCGCTGCGCGATGAACTCATCGCCCGCGGCCGCACCTTCGAAAGCGAGACCGATACCGAAGTCGTCGCGCATCTGGTGTCAGAGCAGGTCGAGGCGGGCGCATCTCCCGCCGACGCGGTCAAGGCGGTGCTTCCCCGTTTGCGCGGTGCGTTTGCGCTCGCGGTGGCATTCCGCACGCATCCCGATTTGTTGATCGGGGCGCGGCTCGGCTCGCCGCTGGTCGTCGGATACGGCGACGGGGAAACTTACCTGGGATCCGACGCGCTCGCGCTCGCCCCGCTGACGCAACGTATCGCCTATCTCGAGGAAGGCGACTGGGTCGTGGTCACCCGCGACGGAACCCAGATATTCGACGCCGCGAACAACCCGGTAATTCGCGAGATCACGCTCTCGGGCGCATCCGCCGCGACGATCGAGAAGGGCGCCTTCCGCCACTTCATGCAAAAGGAAATCTTCGAGCAGCCGACGGTGGTGGCGCAAACCCTGCGCAGTTACCTCCGCCAGATCGATCAATCGGTAGCGCTGCCACAGTTCGATTTCGATCTCTCGACGATCAGCCGGGTAACCATCGTAGCATGCGGGACGAGTTATTATGCGGGGATGGTCGCCAAGTACTGGTTCGAACAGTTCGCGCGGCTGCCCGTCGATATCGATTTCGCCAGCGAATTTCGCTACCGCGATCCGGTGCTGGAAGCCGGAGGGCTCGCGCTGTTCATTTCGCAGAGCGGCGAAACCGCTGATTCGCTCGCGGCTCTGCGCCATTGCAAGGCCGCGGGACAGACCATCGCGGTGGTCGTCAACGTTCCGACCAGCTCGATGGCGCGCGAGGCCGACTTGCTCCTGCCGACCCACGCCGGACCCGAGATCGGGGTCGCCTCGACCAAGGCATTCACCTGCCAGCTGGCGGTGCTCGCGGCCTTGGCGGCGCATCTCGCGGTCAAGCGCGGACGCATGACCCGTGACGAGGAGCGCGAGGTGGTGACCCACCTGATCGAGGCGCCCGCCGCGCTCAACGCCGCGCTGGCCCACGATGAGGAAATCGCAGCGATGGCACACCTGATCGCGCCGGCGCGCGACGTGCTGTACCTGGGGCGCGGAGCGGACTTTCCCTTGGCGCTGGAAGGGGCGCTGAAACTCAAGGAAATCAGTTACATCCATGCCGAAGGTTACGCCGCGGGCGAGATGAAGCATGGCCCGATCGCGCTGATCGACGAGGCCGTGCCGGTGATCGTCCTGGCGCCTTCGGGCCCGCTGTTCGAAAAAACCGTCAGCAATATGCAGGAGGTCCGCGCGCGCGGCGGCAAGGTCGTGCTCATTTCGGATGCGGCGGGGCTCGCGGAAGCCGGCGAGGGGTGTCTGGCAACGATCGAGATGCCCAAGGTACACGCCCTGATCGCGCCGCTGGTCTATGCCGTGCCCGTCCAGTTGCTGGCCTATCACGTTGCCTGCGCCAAGGGCACCGATGTCGATCAGCCGCGCAATCTGGCCAAGTCCGTCACGGTCGAATGAATACAGCGTAAATATGGGTATTACGCCTGCTTTACGGGCCGCTAACGATTGCCGGCTACTGCGCGCAAGTGACTCGAGCAAAACCAACCGCCGCGGCGCTTCCGCGGGTGCTTCCGACCTTGGCGGTGCTGGGCCTGAGCGATCCCGTCGATGGCGATTGGGCGCGCTTACGCGGGCTTCAGTACTCCAGCCTGGCCCGCGTTTCGATGGCCCGATTGCTCGCCCACGCGATTGCCGCTTTGGCGACGGTGCGGATTTACTTCGATACCATCAACACCTTGGCCCTGTGCGGCTGGCTGATCGCGCTGGTCGGGACACTGTATTACGGCGCGCGTTTCGACCGATCGTTGAGCGATGCCGATCGCCGGCGGATGTCGCGCGAGGAGATTAATAGCCAGGCGATCAGCGCCACGATCACCGCGGTCGTGTGGATGGTCCCGGCAGGGCTTTTCGCCACCTACGCATCGCCGATCATTCACATGGAAACGTGGACCATCCTGGCCATGCTGATGGCGGCCTCGGCGGTCGTCCTGGCGGGGGTTCCGCTCGGCACGATCATCTTCAGCTGCATCGTCGGCGGAACCTCGATCGTGTCGTTCGTGCTGGCCGGAGCCTGGGACATGGCCGTAATCGCCGCGGTCTTCGTGCTGACCATTTCTGCCGGGACCATCAGCAGCGCGCGCACTTATCTGACGGCCAAGGTTGCCGAGGCGGGTATGGCCGAAAAGAGCGAAGTCGTCTCGTTGCTGCTGCGCGAATTCGAGGAGGGCGAGGCCGACTGGCTGTGGCAGATCGACACCTCGCGCCGGGTCCGCTTGGCAAGCCCGCGGTTCGCGTTTGCGGTAAGCCGCGATCCCGAAGACATCGACGGTACGCCGTTCATCCAGCTCATCGCGGGCGAGGCGTGGGAGACCGGCCAGTTTCCCAGCAGCCTCCACGATCTGGCCGAGCGGCTCAAGCGGCGCGAGAGCTTTTCCAACCTGCTGGTGCGCGTTTCGATCGATTCCAAGCAGCGCTGGTGGGAGCTTTCGGGCACCCCCAAGCTCGATGAAAACGGCGTGTTCGACGGTTTTCGTGGGGTCGGGTCGGATGTCACCGAGCAGCGCGAAAGCTCGGAAAAGATCGCCTACCTGGCCCGCTACGATACGCTGACCGGGCTCCCCAATCGCCTCATGCTGACCGAAGCGATGGGCGAGGGGATGCGCTATGCCGAACAGTGGCGCACGCGTTGTTCGTTCCTGATGATCGATCTCGATCGCTTCAAGTCGGTCAACGATACGCTCGGCCATCTCGTCGGTGATCAGCTTCTCGCGCGGGTTTCCAGCCGGCTGCAGGAGTTGATGAGCGACAACGAAGTGTGCGGCCGGCTTGGCGGCGACGAGTTCGCGATCATCATCCGGGATGCGTCCGATCTCGAGCGGGTGAAGCGCGTGGCCGATCGAGTCATCGACCGTCTGTCGCAGCCTTACGAAATCGATCACCACACGCTTTACGTCGGTGCCAGCATTGGCTCGGCCATCGGTCCGCGCGACGGCAACACGGTCGAAACGCTCATGCGCAACGCTGATTTGGCGCTGTACCGGGCGAAGGATGACGGCGGCGGCCAGCACCGGATCTATGAACCGTCGCTCCACGCCCACGCCGAGGAACGCCGCAAGCTCGAGTTCTCGCTGCGCCGCGCGCTCGAACGCAACGAGTTCTCGCTGGCGTTCCAGCCGGTGGTCGACGCGACGACCGAGGAAGTGGTCAGCTTCGAAGCATTGCTGCGCTGGACCAGCGAAGAGCATGGCGTGGTCCGCCCGGACAAGTTCATCGCCCTGGCCGAAGACACCCGGTTGATCGTGCCCATCGGCGAATGGGTGCTGCGCGAATCGTGCCGCGAGGCAATGCGCTGGCCGGCCCACGTCAAGATTGCGGTCAACGTCTCGGGCGAGCAGCTCCTCGACCCCAACTTCACCGCCACCGTCGTCGGCGCGCTCGCTTCGACCGGGCTGGCCGCGCACCGGCTCGAAGTCGAAGTGACCGAGAGCATCTTCCTGCGCGACGGCAGCGCAGCGCAAGCGACGCTCGAACAGCTTATGGCGCTGGGCTGCGCGGTCGCGCTCGACGATTTCGGCACGGGCTATTCATCGCTCGGGTACCTGCGCAAGCTGCGCTTTTCGACGATCAAGGTCGATCGTAGCTTTGTCCAGGGCGCCGCGACGGGCAACGCCGAAAGCCTCGCGATCATCCGCGCGGTGGTAGCGATGGCCGACAGTCTGGAAATGTCGACGACCGCCGAAGGGGTCGAGAACGAGGAAGAGCTCGAGACCATCCGCCGGCTCGGGTGCAAGAAAATCCAGGGCTATTTCTTCGGGCGCCCGATGCCCTCTGCCGATGCCCTGCGCCTCGTCAGCGGCGTGCTGGCGCTGCGCGGAGCGGCCTGAACCGCGGGCCTTCAGGCGCCGACAAGGCTGCCGATTGCGCTTTCGAACAACCGCCGCCCGTCGCTGCCGCCATGTGCCGCTTCGATCGCGCGTTCGGGGTGCGGCATCATTCCCAGGACATTCCCCGCGGCGTTGAGCAGCCCGGCGATCCCGCGTGCCGATCCATTGACATCCTCGGCATAGCGCAAGGCAGTGCGGCCTTCGCCCTCGATCCGGTCGAGCGTGGCTTCGTCGGCGAAATAGTTGCCGTCATGGTGCGCTACGGGCAGCGCGATCCGCTCGCCCGCAGCATAGCCCGCGGTGAACAGCGACTGGCTGTTTTCGACCGTCAACGCAACGGTGCGGCAGACGAAGCGAATCCCCGCATTACGCATCAGCGCGCCGGGGAGGAGCCCGCTTTCGGTGAGTACCTGGAAGCCGTTGCAGACCCCGATTACGGGCACGCCCGCCGCCGCCGCGGCGACCACCGCGCGCATGATCGGCGAACGCGCGGCCATCGCGCCCGAGCGCAGATAGTCGCCGTACGAAAACCCTCCGGGAAGCGCGATGAAATCGAGCCGTTCGGGCAGCGCGGCATCGCCGTGCCACACGCGCAGCGGCGCCGCTCCGGAGATTTTCTCGAGCGCATCGGCCAGGTCGCGGTCGCAGTTCGAGCCGGGGAACGTGATCACCGCGGCGCGAAAACCGCTCATGCCGGCTGCTCCGCCACCTTTTCGATCCGGTAGTTCTCGATCACCATGTTGGCGAGCAGCTTGCGGCACATCTCGTCAATCGCGGCGTCGGTCACGTCATCGGCCACGTCGAGTTCGATCAGCCGGCCGCTGCGCACATCGTTCACGCCGGCAAAGCCCAGCCCTTCCAACGCATGGTGGATCGCGCGCCCTTGCGGATCGAGCACGCCGTTCTTGAGGCTGACGGAAACACCGCAATGGTCGTCGTGCGCGCTGTGGTCGCTGCTCGCGGCGCTGCCGATCATGGCGCTGTTCCTGTGGCGCTGGCGTGACCTCGG